>NZ_ALNM01000009.1:0-94929 GCF_000292955.1 Selenomonas sp. CM52 | reverse complement strand
TTCAAGGTGAGTGTGGAACCCGTATAAAGAACGATGCGTTTTGATCCCGCACTGCCGGTTCCCCATGTCGAGGCATTGCCCACGCTGACCTTGTCCCAATCAAATGCTTGGACGGTATTGATACCGCGAAGCATCGTATTTCCTGCTGCAACGGTAGTATCAAGGACGAACTTCATCTTTTCAAAGTTTCCGACATTATAGACCTCGTTCCCCTTGCCCTTCACCTGCAGGAGGTTTCCCGTCACATGATCCTTGCCGCTGCCAGTTCCGCCGCCTCCGTAAACGCTCAGATAATAGTTCGTATTTCCACCAGCCGCTCCGGTCAACGTGACCGTATTGCCTGTCGCATTGTTCTTTTCCGACCATCCGCCGTAAATAGTCGCATGAGACCCGCTCGCCATCGTGTCCTTCAGGATGACTTCGTTGCCTGTAACTAATCCAAGTCCTGATGTATAACCACCGTATAGGCGACGTCCATTGATATTAAGTCCAGTAATCGTCAGTTTATTACTATATACATTTCCAGGATCCGTGGAAGAAGGAGTGATGGCTCCGCCCGCAATCGGATCAACAGGTAGCGTGTCCCCCGTGTTATACGTCACATCCCCGCCCGTCACATCCGCAGCATCAACATGTTCAAAAGACAGTTGTCCCCCCCCCACATACAAAGCAACCGCCAGCGAAAGCGCTTTCCAGCGTTTTGAATTCCCTTTCTTGAACATGACTTTCTCTCCCTTTCCCATGAAGCTCAGGCGTTCGGTACTCATAGATTTATAGTCCCATTATATCCCATTAAAATTTAACAGTCAATTGTTTTCCATGAAGATATGTGGATCTATACAAAAAAAGAAGCGCTGTATCGACAGCACCCCTTAAAACTATTCTCCCAATTTTACCACGAAGCCCCAAGAGGTCAAGCCGCAGGCGTAGACCGATTGGCTAAGCTTCTGTAAGGGCAGCGCATAATGTCCACAAAGTGGACGTTTGTGCGTGTAGTTTACTCACATTAAGAAAATTTGTGTAATCTTTGACTGCATCATCTGCGTGCCCCATGTCTTTTTCAAAGCAGGCTGTGCAGTCTGCCGATCTCCCGAATCTTGTCCAGGGAGATGTCCGACACACGCGCGATCATTTCCAGCGGCAGCTTCTCTTTCAGCATCCCGAGGACGACTGCAATGTTTCGCTCTTCTCGACCACGCTCCATGCCGCGCTCCATGCCGCGCTCCATGCCGCGTGCCTCGGCTTCTTTCGCAAGTTCTCCTGCGAAATCCCTTGCGAGTTTTTCCATCGCTTCACACATAGCGCTCGCTCCTTCCTCCGTCTCTTTGAAGTACCTCATTCGTTCCGCCAACACGTCATAATACATGTCTTCCGGCCGCGTACAGTGAAAGTCGTGCATCAGCCTGCCCAGCGGAGTATCTTCATCTGCCATCGCGCTATTGACGTAGATAATATGCGATCCATCATCGAAAACTTTGCCGCTTCCTTCAATCGTGCGCCGAACTATATAAATCGGCAACCCTTCGCCGAGCACATCCGTCTCCGTAATGAAGATCACATACGACTCGGGCAATTCATTGTAATCCTCGCCCACATGCAGGGCATTGGCGTCTATCAGGCTCGCGTTGTATCTGGCTCGTCGCTTTGCCGCTCCTCTGCCGCCTCGCTGAATCTCAATGTCGAATTCCTGCCCGTCCGCCCATGCATGGATGTCCAATCGCACGCTGCGACCCTGTAGATTCTTCAGCGTATCCTGCACGATTGCTTTCGTCGCCCTGATCTGCGGCTTATCCAAGATGATCTGCAGGAGCAGGTCGACGCATGCCAAACTGCGGAAGACTGCCGTCATGAAGTCGTCATCGAGCAGGCGGAATCCTGCCAGAACCTTTAGGAACCTCTGCCGCCATTCTTCGTTCTCGCTCCAAGTCATAGCTTCTCTCCCATCTTGTTTCTTTTATTATACTATGAAGTCTCCTGCACGACAAGGAAATGAGCCGCCTCTCTCCCCCTACGTCGCTCACCGCACCTTTTTCGCATAGATGCCGAAGAGCGGCACATCGTCATAGCGAAGGCTCTCGTCACCATGCACAAGGGGCGCGATGTCGGCGTCGTATTGCACGGAAAAACCGAGTTTTTCAAGAAGATCTGCATCCCAAAGGGGACGGCGGTGCGTGCTGACGCGAAGCTCGTCTTTGATCTTGTTGCATTCAATGAGAAGCGCCTCTCCGATGCCCGTGTGTACAGAATCCCGAGCATCCGCCGCCGAAAATGTCGTCTTTCCGTAATCCGAATCGAAATTCAAGAGCATGCCGCCCGCCCTGAGCACGCGATGCCACTCGCGGTACGCCTCCATCGCATCGGGCAGCGTCCATGTGAGGTTGCGGCTGATGACGACATCGAAGAATTCGTCCGAAAAGTCAAGCTGCTGCGCGTTCATTTTCCGAAGATCGGCCCGGCAGCCGAACGCCGCGAGGTTCTTCTGCGCTTCATCGATCATGCCCGCCGACATGTCGATGCCCGTGACCTCATGTCCCATGCGCGTAAGCAGCACAACAAAGAAACCTGCACCCGTGCCGACGTCGAGGATGCGCAGCGGCTTTTTCTCGGGCAAATGAGACGCTATGAACTTTTGCCAACGTGCAGCGTCGGAGCCTTCGAGTTCCCTTCGCCGCACGGCAGAGAACTTCGGACTCCTCGCGTCCCAGTAGCTTTCAATCCGCTTTCCCAGCGCTTCTTCTCTCGCTATCATTTCCTTCGTTTTCATCCTATGTTGTCTCCCCTCCATCTTCCTCTCGCGGCAAACGGAAAAAATCTGCCGCCAAAAGCTCCTGCGTATGAGGCGACTTCGCCTGATGCACGATCTCCTGCACCGTTCCTTCCTCCACAACCTTGCCGCCGTGCATGACGATGACGCGGTCAGCGATTGCAGGCAGGAGAGCGAGGTCGTGCGTGACGAAGAGGCACGCCGCCCCCTGCTCCTGCAAGATGCGGCGCAGGAGGCGCACGACCTGCGCCTGCACCGTAACGTCGAGCGCACTCGTCACCTCATCGCAGATCAGAAGTTTCGGCGAGAGCGTCAAGGCGCGCGCGATAGTGGCGCGTTGACATTCGCCGCCGCTTGCCTCGTGCGGATAGCGCACGGCAAAATGCGTTCCGAGCCCCACCTCTTGCAAGAGCTCCGCCACGCGCTCCTTGCGACGCTCCTTTTTCCAACCGTGCCGCAGAAGCGGCTCGGCGATGCTCCAACCGAGCGTCTTTCTGGGGTCGAAAGAATCCTCAGGCATTTGGAAAATCATCTGCATCGCGCCGTACACTTCACGAAGCTCGCGCCCGCGCGTATGTGTGATGTCCTTGCCGCAAAAGGAGATGCGCCCTTCGTCCGCATCCAAAAGGCGTGCGGTGATGCGCATGGCGGTACTCTTGCCGCAGCCGCTCTGCCCGACGATACCCAGACACTCGCCCGCCGCAACAGAGAAGTCCACGCTCTCCAGCACGCGCCGCTGCGCTGCCCCCTTTCCAAAGGATTTTACCAGCCCTTCGGCTTTCAAAATCATTTCCACGGTACCATTCCACCTACAATCTCGGCACGGCGGCGATCAGTTCCTTCGTATAGGCTTCCTTCGGATGGCGGAAGATTTCCTCCCGCGCACCTTGCTCCACCGTCTCCCCGCGCCGCAAGACGAGAATGCGATCCGCCATGTGATACGCCAGCCCCATGTGATGCGTGACTAGAAGCATCGCGACGCCCATGCGTCGGCGAAGCGCCATGAGTTCCTTCGCCACGCGCACCTGCGTCAGCGCGTCGAGCGCCGAAGTCGGCTCGTCCGCCAAGATGAGCTTCGGCTGCAGGAGCATCGCAGCGGCGATGCCTGCGCGCTGCGCCATGCCGCCCGACAGGCGGAACGGGTACTCGTCGAGCACTGCACGCGGAAGCTGCATCTGCGCCATCAGCGCCTCGGCTCGTTCGCGAAACTCGGCATAGCTCCACGCCCTATGCGCGCATACGCTCTCATAGAGCTGACTGCCGATCGTGCGTACGGGGCAAAAGGACGCGCCTGCATTTTGAAAAACCATCGCGATCTCTTCGCCTGCAAGTTTTCGCCGTGCATCCTTGGCAAGCTGCAGAACATCCGTCCCTTCCCAAAGGATTTCTCCCGTACAGACGCTCGTGTCCAAGATGCCCATGACCGCCCGCAGAATTGTGCTCTTGCCGCTGCCCGACTCCCCCGCAAGGACGAGGATCTCCCCGCGATGCAGGCAAAAATTCACGCCGCGCACCGCCTGCTTTTCGCCGTACGAAACCGTGAGATCCCGCACGGCGAGGAGCGGTGCATCGCTCACGATTTCTTCTCCAAATCCGCGCTGACCTCATAGTAATCGGATGGATGCGCCTTGAGGCCTTCGATGCCCGGTTTCATCACGAGACTCATGCGCAGGTGCGATGCGTAGAGAACGGCGCAGTCATCCAAGACCTGCTGCTCCATCGCGACGGCAAGCGCAGCGCGTGCTTCGGCGCCGTAGGTGTTGTGCAGCTTGGCGGCGAGCTCTTCCACCTGCGGACTGTAGTAAAAGCCGTTGTTATCGACAGCATCCTTGAGGAGATTGCCCAGGAAATAATACTCGGGATCGCCCGTCGGCGCCGCTACGAGCGCTTTGGCGAATATATCGTAGTCGCCGCTCTTCAAGAATGACTTGTAGCTATCCGTCGAATTGACATTCAGCTTGACGCCGATCTTCTTGAGATTCGCCTGCAGCGATTCGGCGAGGATCGGCAGCTCTTGACGCGACGGATACGTCAGATAGCGAAGCTCCAAATTCTTGCCGCCCTGATCCACATAGCCGTCTCCGTCCGTATCCTCGTAGCCAGCCTCCTTCAAGAGCGCCTTCGCCCCCTCCAAGTCGTAGGCGGCCGCCCGCACGGCATCACCGCCGAAAGGCATGCTCTTGGGGAATGGACCGACCGCAGGCGTACCGTTGCCCTTCAGCAGTACCTTGCAGAAGTTCTCCTTATCGAGCGCCATAGAAATCGCCCGACGCACGCGCACATCCTGCAGCTCGAGCGTCTTGTAGTTGAACGCCGCCTGATAGACGCGCGACGTATCGGCTTGGCTGATCTTGTACTTTGCGCTGTCCTTTTGGAAAAGCTCCAAACTCGCATAGGGCAGACCTTGCGCGGCGTCAAGCTCACCGCTCTGCATTGCCATCGTCAGCGTATCGCCGTCGGCAATGCTCTTGACGATGATCTTGTCGAGCTTCGGCTTGACAGCGCCCCAATACTTCTCGTTTTTCGAAAGTTCCATCTCGGTATCGGTGACCTTCTGCGCCACATACGGGCCGGTGCCGACGACGATGCGATCCTTTTCTCCCGCTTCCATGTCGATGATGCAGGCATAGGGATCTGCCAATGCGTTGATGAGCGTCGGCATCTTCTCGCTCGATACGAGGGTGACGGTCTGTCCGTCCGCCGTGATGGACTTGAGCTTCAGATTCTTCGGTGCGCGGTCATGCTTTGCCACGAGATCTTCCAAGCACGCTTTGACCGCTTCGCCCGTCATCTTCTTGCCGTTGGAAAACACGACATCGTCGCGCAGCTTGATCTTCATCGTATATTCATCGACCTGCTCAAAGCTCTCGGCAAGCCAAGGCACAGGCTCCATCTTCTCATTGAAGCGGAACAAGGTCTCGCCGATGCCGTAGCGCAGGGTGCTCCAACCGTTATAGGAAACATGCGGGTTCGTGCCCGCATTCTCCATCGCCGCGCCATACGACATCGTGCCGTAGGTAAAGACTTTCTCCCCTGCCGCCTCGTTCTTATCCGCACCGCAGCCCGCGAAAATCGCCGCCGCGAAAAGCCCTGCCAAAGCTGCCACCAATTTCTTCTTATTCAGCTTCATTTTCCTGTAGCCTCCTCTTTTTCCTACTCGCTTACTTACTTAATTCCTTCGGTGCCAACACGTCGCGCAGCTTGTCGCCGAACAGGTTGAACGCCGCCACCGTGAGAGTGAGCGCCGCCCCCGGCGCTAAGATGACCCACGGCGTCGTCTGCAGCATGCTGCGCCCGCTGCTCATCATCGAACCCCACTCCGCCGTCGGCGGCATCGCGCCGAGCCCGAGAAACGAAAGTCCCGCCAGCTCCATCGTGAGCGTGCCGAGGTCGAGCGACGCCGTGACGAGAATCGGTCCCGCGATATTCGGCAGGACGTGATGGCGAAGCACGAAGAGAGAACTGCCGCCCGCCATGCGCGCTGCTTCCATGTACGGCAGTGCACACAAAGAGAGCGTCAAGCCGCGCGCGATGCGTGCATACTTCGCCCAGCCAAGAAACGCGAGAGCCGCCGCCGCATAAAAAAGCCCGCCGCCGAAAGCACCCGCGATTGCAAGTGCAAAGACAAGCTGCGGAAACGCGAGCAGCAGATCGGCGAGCCGCATGAAAAAGGCGTCGAGCCGCCCGCCGCGATAGCCCGAGACCGCGCCGATCAAACTGCCCGCGCAGCTCACGAAGAGCAGCAGCGCCAGCGCCGAACCGAGCGTCGTCTGTGCGCCCACGAGGACGCGCGACAAAAGATCGCGCCCGTAGCGGTCCGTCCCCAGAAGATGCTCGGCGCTCGGCGCGAGAAGCGCCTGCTCCAAATCCTGTGCATACGGATCATGCGGCGTCAAGAGCGGTGCACAGGCGGCGACGATGAGCACGACGCTCACAGCTGCCGCGTATGGCAGCAGCGGGCGATACCTGTGCACCGTCATAATGCCCCTGCCTTTTCATAGCCGACGCGCGGATCGAGCAGACGGTAAAAAATATCCGCCGCAAGATTCAGCACGACATAGATCACCGCCATCCATGCCACATACGCCTGAACCAGCGGATAATCGCGCGCCAAGACCGCCTCGACCGCCATTTTTCCCACACCGTCCCAAAGGAAAATCGTCTCGACGATCGCCGTGCCGCCGAGAAGAGAGCCCATCGACAGTGCGAGCAGCGTGACGATGAGCACGAGAGAGCTGCGCAGCACGCTTTTCACAAGGATCGTGCGTTCCTTCACACCGCGTGCACGCGCCCCCACGACGTACGGCTTCGCCAGCTCCTCCAAGACCACGGTGCGAATCTGGCGCGTGTACTTCGCGCCCATGGCAATCGCCAAGGTCAGCGCAGGCAGAAGGACGGCGCGCCCATCGCCCGCCTTCGCCAAGATCGGCAGCCACTCAAGTCGTACGGCAAAGACATAGATGAGCAAAAGCCCCACGAAAAAATTCGGCAAAGAATTGCCGACAAAGGTGCCGATGCGAATGAGAACATCTACCCAGCGATTCTGCCGTGCCGCCGCCAAGATACCGAGAGGCACGGCGAAAGCGAGCGTCATGAGGACGGAAGCAAGCATCAAGTAGAGCGTCGCCGGCAGCTTTTCCATGAACGTCTCCCATACCGGTTTGCCCGAGATATACGATTTTCCCATATCCCCCGTGACAGCCCCTTTGAGCCATACTCCGTACTGCACGAGGAACGGCTGATCGAGGCCCAGCTCCGCACGCTTCGCCGCCTTGACCTCCTCCGTCACACCGCCCGACTTCTCATACATCAAGTCAACGGCATCGTCGCCTGCCAACCGCATCGCGGCGAACGCCAAAAATGTGATGCACAAAAGCATCGGCACCATCTGCAGGAATCGTCCGATTATATAATTCTTCATCATTTTCTACCATTCGCAAAGCCTCTCATCTTTCCTACACAAAACATTTCATAGAAAATTTCCCGAAAAGATTAAGCTGCCTCTTTCATGTCATAACAAAAAAGCAAGGATGCGGAGTCCCACCTTATAGGTGAGACTCCCGTTCCTTGCTTTCTTACTTTCAGCGGGTCTTCAGACAAGCTCCAAAAGCGCCATCGGCGCGGCATCGCCGCGGCGAGGGCCAAGCTTCAGGATGCGTGTGTAGCCGCCCTGACGCTCCGTGTACTTGCCTGCAATATCGCTAAAGAGCTTGCGGACTGCTTCTTCATCGCCAATATCGGCAATCGCCTGACGACGGGCGGCAAGATCGCCACGCTTTGCCAGCGTGATGAGCTTTTCCGCGAGGCTTCGGACTTCCTTCGCCTTCGCTTCCGTCGTCTCGATGCGTTCATGCTTGAAGAAGGAGGCCAGGATGCTGCGGAAGAGTGCCTTACGGGCACTCGAATTACGCCCTAATTTTCTATAGCTCATGGTTTATCCCTCTCTTATTCTTCTTCTTTCTTCAATGTCAAGTCGTATTCCTCGAGCTTCTTCTTGACTTCTTCCAAGGATTTCCTGCCGAGGTTCCTGACCTTCATCATGTCTTCTTCCGTCTTCGAGACAAGATCTGCGACCGTATTGATGTTCGCGCGCTTCAAGCAGTTGAAAGAGCGAACAGAGAGGTCAAGATCGTCAATCGTCGTCTCAAGAACCTTGGAAGCGTCCGGCTCCTCAGGCTCGGGAGGAACAATCTCCTCCTCTTCCTCAATCTCTGGAATGCCCGCCATATTTTGGAAGAGCTTAAAGTGCGAGATGAGGATAGTCGCCGCGCGGCTCACGCCCTCTTCGGGGCGGATGGAGCCATCCGTCCACACTTCGAGGATGAGCTTGTCATAGTCGGTGACGTTGCCCACGCGCGTGTCCTGCACGGTGTAGTTGACGCGCTGAATCGGGGAAAAGATGGAGTCGATCGGAATGACGCCGATGACATGATCGGGCTTCTTATTTTTCTCCGCTGCCACATAGCCTTTGCCGCGTTCAACGGTCATTTCCATGTGCAGCTCTCCGTCCTCGTTAAGCGTCGCGATGTGAAGATCGGGGTTCAAGATCTCAACGTCGGGATCGGTGATGATGTCCGCCGCCGTGACTTCCTTCTCACCCTTGACATCGAGGCGAAGAACGCGCGGCTCTTCGCTGTACATCTTGAAGCAGAGCGACTTGAGGTTCAGCACGATGTTCGTCACATCATCGCGGACGCCCGGAATGGTGGAAAACTCGTGCAGTACGCCGTCGATGCGGATCGAAGTGATCGCAGCGCCCGGCAGGGATGACAAGAGGATGCGCCGCAAGCTGTTGCCGAGGGTCGTGCCGTAGCCACGCTCCAAAGGCTCGCAGACGAACTTCCCATAACGATTATCTTCGCTGATTTCCACTATCTCGATCTTTGGCTTTTCGATCTCGATCATCTGGGATAACCCTCCTCCATTGTTCTCATGCAGTCAATCATATTGAAAATACCGGCAAGAGATTATCTGGAGTACAGCTCGACGATCGCCTGCTCGTTGACGGGGACGTCGATCTCATCGCGGCTCGGATAGCGCGTGACCGTACCGCTGAGCTTCGCACCGTCGGCAGTGAGCCATGCGGGAAGGTTCAGAGGCTTGTAGTTCTCGGCGAGCGCCTTGAAGAACGCATTCGAGCGGCTCTTCTCATCGATCGTGATCTCATCTTCGGCACGAACGAGCGCGGACGGAATATCGAGGCGCTTGCCGTTGACACGGATGTGACCGTGCGTCACGAGCTGGCGAGCCTGACGGCGCGTCTGCGCGAGACCGAGGCGGTATACGACGTTGTCGATGCGACGCTCCAAGAGACCGAGGAGGTTCTCACCCGTGACGCCCGGCATCGTCTTCGCCTTTTCATAGTACTTGCGGAACTGCTTTTCCAAAACGCCGTAGATGAACTTCGCTTTCTGCTTTTCCTTGAGCTGCATGCCATACTCGCTGACCTTGCGGGCCTGGCGGCGCGGCTGACGCTTGGACTGGCGGCTGATGCCGACCATGCCCGGCTCAATGCCGAGCGAACGGCACCGCTTGAGGGTTGCGGATCTATCAATAGCCATATTTCTTCTGCACCTCCATCAAACTCTTCTGCGCTTCGGCGGACGGCAGCCGTTGTGCGGAATCGGGGTGACGTCCTTGATCATGTTGACTTCAAGACCCGTCGCCTGCAGGGAGCGGATTGCGGCTTCACGGCCGGCGCCGGGACCCTTGACATAGACCTCGACCTGCTTCAAGCCGTGCTCCATCGCGGCCTTCGCCGCGACTTCTGCCGCCATCTGTGCAGCGAACGGCGTGCTCTTTCTGGAGCCGCGGAAGCCGAGGCCGCCCGCGCTCGCCCACGAGAGGGCATTGCCGCTCTTGTCCGTCAGCGTGACGATCGTGTTGTTGAAGGTGGAGCTGATATGCGCAACGCCATATTCAATGTTCTTGCGGTCTTTTTTCTTCGTCCGCGTCGTTTTCTTTACTGCCACTCAATGACCCTCCCTTTTATTTGTCCTTCTTCTTGCCTGCGATGGCCTTGCGGGGACCTTTCCTCGTGCGGGCGTTGTTCTTCGTGTTCTGTCCGCGCACGGGAAGTCCCAGGCGGTGACGACGACCGCGGTAGCAGCCGATATCGACGAGACGCTTGATCGCCATCTGACGCTCACGGCGAAGATCGCCCTCGACGATCGCCTCCTTGTCGATGACGTCGCGCAGTTTCACGACTTCGTCTTCCGTCAAGTCGCGCGTGCGCGTGTCGGGGTTGACGCCTGCCAGCTTCAGAAGCTTCTGGGAGGTCGTCAGGCCGATCCCATAGATATATGTCAAAGCAATCTCGATTCTCTTGTCACGCGGTAAATCCACACCGGCGATACGTGCCATAGAAAAGCACCTCCTTAACCTTGTCTCTGCTTATGCTTCGGGTTTTCGCAAATGACCATGACGCGTCCCTTGCGCTTGATGATCTTGCATTTTTCGCAAATCCGTTTGACGGACGGCTTGACTTTCATTGACTTTGCCTCCTTCTGCGCTGCCTGCCGAATAGCGGCCGCGTCTACTTAAAACGATAGGTGATGCGGCCGCGCGTCAGGTCGTAAGGCGTAAGCTCAATCGTGACCTTGTCACCGGGAAGGATGCGGATGAAATTCATACGGATCTTCCCCGAGACGTGCGCCAGGACGACGTGACCGTTTTCCAGCTCGACTTGAAACATCGCGTTGGGCAGCGCTTCCAGCACTTTGCCCTCAACTTCGATTACATCTTGTTTTGACATGAGCTTCTCCCTCTCTGAAATTGGGTTGGGCGAAAGCTGTCCATCTTCCGTGAAAGGAGCGTTCCGCATCGGGAATTGCCCATGCCCAACATCGTATTTTCTCGGACGCCAAACCCGCGCCCGCCGTGACGCTCTCGCGTCTTTATCGTTCGGTGGCTCTCGGACACGCAGCTCAGTCCTTCAAGGCGGCGAGCATGGCGGCCTTGACATCGTCAATGGCCTGTCTGCCGTCGATCTCCTTGTAGACGCCTGCCTTCTCGTAGTAGGCGATCAAGGGCTTCGTCTGCGCCTCGTAAACGGAGAGGCGATTCTTCATCGTCTCCTCGCTGTCATCTGCACGCTGGTAGAGGTCGCCCGCGCATGTGTCACAAACCCCCGCCTTCTGGGGCGGGTTGAACTTCACATGGTACGTCGCGCCGCAGGATTTGCAGATGCGGCGTCCGACAGCACGCTCGATGAGGTCCGCTGCCGGCACCGTGATGTTGAGGGCTGCGGTGAGGGATAGCCCCAGCTCTTTGAGGATGCCCGTAAGAGCATCCGCCTGCTCCACCGTGCGCGGAAAACCATCGAGGATGAAGCCCTTCTTGCAGTCGGGCTTCGCGAGCCGCTCCTTTACGATGCCGATCGTGACCTCGTCCGGCACGAGCTTGCCGGCGTCCATGCAGGCCTTCGCCTGTAGCCCAAGCTCCGTCCCCTCCTTCACGGCGGCGCGGAACATGTCGCCCGTCGAGATGTGCGGAATGCCAAATTCTTTCACGAGATTGGCCGCCTGCGTGCCTTTGCCGGCGCCCGGCGGACCCATTAACAGGATATGCATCAAAGGACTCCTCCTATTTCATGAAACCTTGGTAATGGCGCATGACCACCATGGATTCGATCTGCTTCATCGTGTTCAGCGCAACCCCGACGACGATGAGCAGTGCCGTGCCGCCGAAGTACACACCCTCGATGTGGGTCGCGCCCGCGACGAGGTTCGGCAGCACTGCGATGAATGCCAGGAAGAACGCGCCTGCCAGCGTGATGCGCGTCATGACAGTATCGAGATATTCTTCCGTCGGCTTGCCCGGACGTATGCCCGGGATGAAGCCACCGTATTTTTTCAGGTTCTCTGCCATATCCGATATCTTTACAGTAACCGCGGTATAAAAGTACGTGAAGAAGATGATGAGCAGCGCGTAGATGCTTGTCTGCAGCGGTGTGCCCCACGCAAAATAACCGGCGAGTGTGGTCACCCAGGGAACTTCAATAAACTGGGCGACGGTTACTGGAAACATCAGCACGGATGACGCAAAGATGATTGGGATGACTCCCGCATGATTGACCTTCAGCGGGATATGGCTGGAACTTCCGCCATACGTCTTTTTTCCGACGACCCGTTTCGCGTAGGAAATCGGGACTCTGCGGTTGCCCTCTTGGATGTAAATGACGAACACGATCATCAAGAGAGCGATGACGGCAAAGACGAATGCGTTGAAATAGCTGATCGTCCCCGCCTGCAAATAACTGTAGATCGTGCCGAGATTCTTCGGCAATGCTGCGACGATACCGGCAAAGATGATAAGCGATATGCCGTTTCCGACGCCGTTCGCCGTGATTTGCTCGCCGATCCACATGAGGAATATCGTGCCTCCCGTCAAGGTGATCGCGATGATCAGAATAGAGACGGGATTGGGATTCAAGATCGCCTGCTTCAGACCGATCGACATGCCGACAGCCTGGAAAAAGGCGAGCGCTACGGTCAAGTAGCGTGTGACCTTCGTCGTTTTCTTGTGCCCTTCCTGCCCTTCTTTGGACCATTGTTCCAAAGTCGGAATGACAACCGTGAGAAGCTGCATGATGATCGACGCGTTAATGTACGGCGTGATGCTCATCGCAAAGATGGAAAACTTGCTGAATGCACCGCCGGAAAAGAGATCCAACAGGCCGAACAGGTTGCCCGTGGCAAACAGCTGCTCAATGGCTGACGGATCAACGCCCGGCACAGGAATGTGCGTACCGAGCCGGAACACGGCGAACATGATGAGCGTGAAGATGACCTTCTGTCTTAGCTCCGGAATCTTGTAGATGTTCGCAAGGGCTGAAAACAATCAGATCACCTCGACTTGTCCGCCTGCCGCCTTGATCTTTTCTTCCGCCGACTTCGTGAAGCCGTTGGCGCGAACCGTGAGCTTCTTCGTGAGTTCGCCCTTGCCGAGAATGCGGATGCCGTCGCGGACGTTCTTCAGGATGCCCTCTTCGACGAGTGCGACGGGATCGACGACAGTGCCGTCCTCAAAGCGGTTCAAGGTTTCGATGTTGACCTCCGCATAAATCTTGCGGAACACATTGTTGAAGCCGCGCTTCGGAAGCCTGCGGTAGATCGGCATCTGGCCGCCTTCGAAGCCCGTGCGGACGCCGCCGCCGCTCCTCGAATTTTGACCCTTGTGCCCGCGGCCTGCGGTCTTGCCGTTGCCGCTGCCGATGCCGCGCCCCACGCGGTTGCGCGTCTTTTTGGAGCCGGGCGCCGGGGACAATTCATGTAACTTCATACTGCTTGCACCTCCTTGTTCTTTCTTATATGTTCTCGACCTTCACGAGATGTTCGACCTTGTGGATCTGCCCCTTCAATGCGTCGTTCATCTCACGCTCCACCGACGAGTTGAGCTTACGAAGTCCGAGCGAACGAACGGTGGCTCTCTGCGTCTCGGGACGACCGATGAGGCTCCTCGTAAGAGTGATTTTAACCTTTGCCATCGAACTTCCTCCTTAACCTAAGAGTTCCTGCACCGTCTTGCCGCGCAGTTCAGCGACCGCTTCAGCACGCTTGAGCTGTTCGAGACCCTTGACCGTGGCGCGAACCATGTTGTTCGGATTCGACGAGCCAAGAGACTTCGTAAGGATGTCGCGAATGCCCGCAAGCTCCAAGACGGCGCGCGCAGGGCCGCCCGCGATGACGCCGGTACCTTTGGCGGCGGGCTTCAAGAGCACGCGGCCTGCACCGAAGATGCCGATCATCTCGTGCGGAATCGTCGTATCCTTCAAGGAAACCTCGATGAGGTTCTTCTTCGCGTCCTCGATGCCCTTTCGTATTGCCTCGGGCACCTCGCTCGCCTTGCCGAGGCCTGCGCCAACCTTGCCCTTCTTGTTGCCCACGACTACGAGGGCACTGAAGGAGAAACGGCGGCCGCCCTTGACGACTTTGGCGACGCGGTTGATGTAAACGACCTTCTCCTCAAATTCAGGAGTCTCGTTGTTTCTGTCCCGGTCCCTGTCATGGTTCCTGTCCATTCTAGCCATTCATTTACCTCCTTGCAAGTCAGAATTTGAGGCCTGCCTCGCGCGCTGCTTCTGCGAGCGCCGCGACGCGACCGTGGTAGATGTAGCCCCCGCGGTCAAAGACAACCTCGGTGATGCCCTTTTCAAGCGCACGCTTCGCGACAGCAGCGCCGACAGCCTTCGCGGCCTCGATGTTGCCGCCGTAGTTCGAGAATCCCTTGTCCTTCGAACTTGCCGAGACGAGCGTCACGCCCTTCTCGTCGTCAATCACCTGCGCGTAGATGTTCGCGAGGCTTCTGTATACGTTGAGGCGCGGACGCTCTGCCGTGCCCGAAACGTGGTTACGGACGCGCAGGTGGCGCTTCTGCCTTGCCTTGTTCTTGTCTGCCTTGATCAGCACTATGGTCACTCCTTTCCTTTAAGCTGCCTTATTTCTTCGCCTTGGCGCCGGCCTTACCGACCTTGCGGCGGATGTGCTCGCCCTCGTACTTGATACCCTTGCCCTTGTACGGTTCAGGCAGACGATAGCTGCGGATCTTTGCAGCGATGGCGCCGACAGCTTCCTTGTCGATGCCCGAAACGACGATGCTCGTCGCGCTGGGTGCGTCAAGCGTGATGCCTGCGGGCGGCTCGACAATGACGGGATGGGAAAAACCCAAGGAAAGGTTCAGATTCTTGCCCTGCTTCGCGGCACGATAGCCGACGCCGTTGATTTCAAGCGTCTTCTTGAAGCCTTCCGTCACGCCGATGACCATGTTGTTGATGAGCGTGCGCGTGAGGCCGTGCAGGGAGCGGTGCTCCTTGTCGTCCGACGGACGCGTGACCGTGAGGACATTGCCCTCGACCGCGATCTTCATGTCCGGATGAAGCTCGCGGAAAAGCTCGCCCTTCGGACCCTTTACTGTCACCTTGTTGACTTCCTCGATCTTGACGGTTACGCCAGCGGGAATCTCAATCGGTGCTCTGCCAATTCTCGACATCTTTTCACCTCCAGACGTTTACCAGACATAGGCGACGACTTCGCCGCCAAGGCCGGCCTTGCGGGCTTCCTTGTCGCTCATGATCCCCTTCGACGTGGAGATGATGGCGATGCCGAGTCCGCCGAGGACGCGCGGCAGCTCATCGTGCTTCGCATAAGCGCGAAGACCGGGCTTCGAGATGCGCTTGATGCCCGTGATGACCTTCTCGCGTGCGGGGCCGTACTTGAGGAAAACCGTCAGCATGCCCTGCTTCGAGTCTGCCGTGAAGGTGTAATCCTTGATGAAGCCCTCTTCCTTCAAGACCTCGGCGATCGCCTTCTTGATCTTGGAGGCGGGAATCTCCACCTTGGAGTGGTAGACGGAGTTCGCGTTGCGAACGCGCGTCAGCATATCTGCAATAGGATCAGTCATTACCATGGAACCGATATCCTCCCTTTCATACGTTTCGTAGTTTACCAGCTGGCTTTCGTCACGCCGGGAATGGCGCCGTTGTAGCTCTGCTCGCGGAAGCAGATGCGGCACATGTCGAACTTCCTCATGTAGCCATGCGGACGACCGCAGATCTTGCAGCGGTTGTGCTGGCGCACCTTGAACTTCGGCTGCTGGCTCCACTTTTCGATCATCGATTTCTTAGCCACAGTTCATACCTCCTTCTTCAAGCCTTGAAGGGCATGCCCATGAGCTTCAAGAGCTCGCGCGCCTCTTCGTCTTTTTCTGCTGTCGTGACGATGACGATGTTCATGCCGCGCAGCTTGTCAATCTTGTCGTACTCGATCTCGGGGAAGATGAGCTGCTCCTTGAGACCGACCGCATAATTGCCGCGGCCGTCAAAAGCCGTGCTGCTCACGCCGCGGAAGTCGCGGACGCGCGGCAGGGCGACGTTGATGAACTTGTCGAGGAACTGGTACATGCGCGTGCCGCGCAACGTGACCTTCGTGCCGATCGGCATGCCTTCCCTGAGCTTCCAGGCGGCAAGCGACTTCTTCGCGCGCGTCAGGATGGGCTTCTGTCCCGCAATGATCGTCAGATCGTTGACCGCAGAGTCAAGAGCCTTGGGATTGCCGACGGCTTCGCCGACGCCCATGTTGATGATGACCTTCTCGATCTTCGGAAGCTGCATGATGTTCTTGTAGCCGAACTTCTTCGTGAGCTCAGGCACAACTTCGTTCTTGTACTTTTCCTGTAATCTATCCAAACCGTGCTCCTCCTTCCTCAATTATTTCGTCTGGTCGATGACTTCGCCGCACTTCTTGCAGGCGCGAACCATCTTGCCGTTGACTTCCTTCTTGCCCGTGCGCGTCGCCTTCTTGCAGGCCGGGCATACGAGCATGACCTTGCAGGCGTTCAGAGGGGCTTCCTTCTGGATGATGCCGCCCTGCGGGTACTTCTGGCTCGGCTTCGTATGGCGCTTCACCTTGTTCACGCCCTCGACGACGACCTTGCCCTTCTTCGGCAGAGCCTCGACGATCTTGCCCTCTTTGCCCTTGTCCTTGCCTGCGAGGACGACGACCGTGTCGCCTTTCTTTACGTGCAGTTTCACCTGTGACAAAATAGCGCCTCCTATCAAAGAACTTCAGGAGCCAAGGAAACGATCTTCATGAAATCCTTCTCGCGCAGCTCCCTGGCCACGGGGCCAAAAATACGGGTTCCTCTCGGCGTCTTGTCTTCCTTGATGAGCACGGCGGCGTTCTCGTCAAAGCGGATGTAAGAGCCGTCCCGACGACGGATGCCCTTGACGCTTCGAACGACGACAGCCTTGACGACATCGCCCTTCTTGACCGTGCCGCCGGGGGCCGCTGCCTTGACGGCAGCCACGATAACATCACCGATGTTGGCATACTTGCGGTACGAGCCGCCGAGCACGCGGATGCACATGATCTCTTTCGCGCCCGTATTGTCGCCAACATTCAGCATGGTCTGCTGTTGAATCAATGTATGAACCTCCCTTTCGAGATCGTGGCGAAATTATTTCGCCCTCTCGACGATCTTCACGACTCTCCAGCGCTTGTGCTTCGAGAGCGGGCGGGTCTCCATCAGAGCCACCGTATCGCCAACATGCGCCTCGTTGTTCTCGTCGTGCGCTTGGAACTTCACCGTCTTCTTGACGGCCTTCTTATAGAGCTTGTGCTGCTCAATGTCGACAACGGCGACGACGACGGTCTTGTCCATCTTGTCGCTTACGACCTTGCCGACTCTCGTCTTGCGTTCATTTCTCTCGCTCATCAAAGAGCCTCCTTCCTCTGCATATCAATCAATTCTTCGCCAAGCAAACGTCCTGATTCTCAAGTTCGCGCTGCACCGTCTTGACGCGCGCGATCGACTTCTTGACTTCCTTGATACGCATCGGATTCTCCAGCTGGCCGGTAGCGTGCTGGAAACGGAGGTTAAACAGCTCCTGTTTGAGCGAAGCGAGCTTTTCAACAAGCTCCCCGGCATTCAAGTCGCGTATCTCATTAACCTTCATTTACTTCACCGCCCTCTGCTGCTTTCAGTGACTCCTCGCGCGTGACGAACTTCGTGCGGATCGGCAGCTTGTGGCCTGCAAGGCGCATGGCCTCCATGGCGACTTCCTTCGACACGCCGTCCATCTCGAAGAGCACACGACCGGGCTTGACGACGCACACCCAGTACTCGGGCGAGCCCTTGCCGCTGCCCATGCGGGTCTCGGCCGGCTTCGCCGTGACCGGCTTGTCGGGGAAAATCTTGATCCAGACCTTGCCGCCGCGCTTGATGTAGCGCGTCATGGCGATACGGGCGGCTTCGATCTGACGATTCGTGATCCAAGCCGGCTCCAGAGCCACAAGGCCGAACTCACCGTGGCTGACCGTGTTGCCGCGATGTGCCTTGCCCTTCATGCGTCCGCGAAACTGCTTGCGGTATTTGACTCTCTTCGGTAATAACATTAAGCTTCGCTCCCTTCAGCGGCAGCCCTCTTGGACTGCTTCTTTTCTGGAAGGATTTCGCCCTTGAAGATCCAGACCTTGACGCCGATGCGTCCGTACGTCGTGCGGGCTTCCGCCGTGCCGTAGTCGATGTCGGCGCGCAGCGTGTGCAGCGGAATGCTGCCCTCGCGATATGCCTCGCTTCGGGCGATTTCCGCGCCGCCCAAGCGACCCGAAACCTTGACCTTGATGCCCTTGGCGCCGAGGCGCATCGTGCGGCCGACCGACTGCTTCATGGCGCGGCGGAACGCGATGCGGCGCTCCAGCTGCTGCGCGATGTTCTCGGCGACGAGCGTCGCGTCGAGATCAGGCTGACGAATCTCGGAGATGTTGATGTCGACCGTCTTTTCCGTCTTGCCCTTGAGGCCTTCCTTGATCTGCTCGATGCCCGAGCCGCCGCGGCCGATGACCATGCCGGGCTTCGCCGTATGGATCGTGAGCTTCAGACGGTTCTTCGAGCGCTCCGTCTCGATCTTCGAGACGCCGGCAGCGCCGAGACTGTCTTTCAAATACTTGCGGATCTTGATATCTTCATGCAGGTTGTCTGCAAAGTCCTTATCTGCGTACCATTTTGCATCCCAATCCTTGACGATGCCGATGCGGATGCCGTTCGGATTTACTTTCTGACCCAAACCTTTTCCCTCCTCCTCATCTTTCTTCCACGGCGACGGTAACGTGGGACGTGCGCTTCAAAATCTTGAACGCCTGCCCACGAGAACGCGGGTGGATGCGCTTGAGTGTCGGGCCCTGATCGACATAAGCCGTCTTGATGTAGAGCTTGTCGACATTCATGTCGAAGTTGTTCTCGGCATTGGAAACGGCGGATTTCAATACCTTCTCTATGACGTCCGCACCGATTTTCGGCGTGAACTTCAAGATTGCGAAAGCTTCGGCGATGTTCTTGCCACGGATGAGATCCATGACGACACGCACCTTGCGCGGCGCAATCCGTACATACTTGGCTGTAGCTTTTGCTTCCAAAGGGGAAATGCCTCCTTTCGCTCTTATCTCAGCGAAGTCTTGCGCTCTTCGCCGGCATGGCCCTTGAACGTGCGCGTCGGAGCGAACTCTCCGAGCTTGTGTCCGACCATATCTTCCGTCACATATACAGGAACGTGCTTGCGGCCGTCGTGCACGGCGATCGTGTGACCCACGAAATCCGGCAGGATCGTGGAACTCCTCGACCACGTCTTCACGACCTTCTTGTCGTTCGCCGCATTGAGCGCGTCAATTTTCTTCACGAGACTTTCTTGTACGAAAGGCCCCTTCTTGACTGATCTCGACAAAATATATCCTCCTTCCGCTCAGGCAGCCTGAGCTGCCTTCCCCCACGAATTACTTGCGGCCACGCACGATGAGCTTGTCCGACGCCTTCTTGCGGCGCGTCTTGGCGCCCATCGCGCACTTGCCCCACTTCGTGACCGGATGCTTGCGGCCGACCGGGCTGCGCCCCTCGCCGCCGCCGTGCGGATGGTCATTCGGGTTCATCGCTACGCCGCGGTTCTCCGGACGCTTGCCGAGCCAGCGGTTGCGCCCCGCCTTACCGATCGTGATATTCTCATGCTCGAGGTTGCCGACCTGGCCGATCGTCGCGCGGCAGTTGATGTGCACCTTGCGAAGCTCGCCCGAGGGAAGACGCAGGAGCGCGTAGTCGTTCTCCTTCGCCATGAGCTGCACGGCGCTGCCGGCGCTTCTTGCGAGCTGTGCGCCCTTGCCGATCTTCAGCTCGATGTTGTGGATCATCGTGCCGACAGGAATGTTCTTGATGGGAAGCGCGTTGCCGACCTTGATGTCAGCCTCTGCGCCCGACTCCACCTTGTCGCCGACCTTGAGGCCGTTCGGTGCGAGGATGTAGCGCTTCTCGCCGTCCGCGTAGTTCAGAAGAGCGATGCGTGCGCTGCGGTTCGGATCGTACTCGATCGTCGCGACGCGGGCGGGGATGCCGTCCTTCGTGCGCTTGAAGTCGATGATGCGGTAGCGGCGCTTGTGACCGCCGCCCTGATGGCGAACCGTCATGCGGCCCTGCTGATTGCGTCCGCCATGACTCTTGAGGCTCTCGACGAGGGATTTTTCCGGCTTGTCCGTCGTAATTTCGTCAAACGACGCGACCGTCATGAACCTGCGGCCTGCGGAATAAGGTTTGAAACTTTTGATTGCCACTTCTTTTTACCTCCTTTGCTCGATTTTATGCCTGGAAGAACTCGATCGTCTCGCCCGGAGCGAGCTTCACAATCGCCTTCTTGTAGTCCGAGCGCTTGCCGACGAAGCGACCCATGCGCTTCATCTTGCCGCTGACGTTGACCGTGTTCACGTTTGCGACCTTCACGTTGAAGACCTCAGCGACCGCCTTGGCGATCTCGATCTTGTTCGCTTTCTTGGCGACGACGAAGACATACTTGCCTTCCTCCATGAGCTGGGTGCTTTTCTCTGTGATCAGCGGGCGGATGAGGATATCGCGTGCGTCCATTATGCGAGCACCTCCTCAATCTTTTCTATCGCAGCCTTCGTGATGAAGAGCTTCGTGTGGTTCAGGATGTCGTAGACGTTGAGGCCCATCGTGTTGATCGCCTTGACGCCGGGGATGTTGCGCGAAGAAAGCTCGACGTTCTCGTTCTCATCGAGCGTGATGATGAGGCTCTTCGCATCGACGCCGAAATCGCCGAGCATCTTGACGACGCTCTTCGTCTTCGGGGCATCGAACTGAAGGTCGTCGAGGACGATGAAATCACCGCTCGCCACCTTGTCCGAGAGCGCGCACTTGATCGCGAGGCGGCGCTGCTTCTTCGGCATGCGGAAAGCATACGAGCGCGGCTGCGGGCCGAAGACCGTGCCGCCGCCGACCCACAGCGGCGAGCGCGTCGAGCCGCTTCTCGCACGACCCGTGCCCTTCTGTCTCCACGGCTTCCTTCCGCCGCCCCTCACGAGGCCGCGCGTCTTCGTCGCATGCGTGCCGAGACGGCGCGATGCGAGCTGCATGACGACGGCCTGATGCACGAGACCGGCATTCATCTCCACGCCGAAGACGCTGTCATTCAATTCGATATCGCCAACCTGCTGGTTTGCGCTATTATAAACTGCTACTTTTGGCATAAGTTAGCAATCCTCCTTCCAGATTATTTTTCCGCCTTTTTCGGCTTGTCCGGCTTGACCGTGGCACGAACCACGACAAGACCCTTCTTCGGGCCCGGGATTGCGCCCTTGATGAGGATGAGGTTGCGCTCCGCGTCCACACGGACGACGGAAAGACGCTGCACCGTGACCCTCGCATGACCCATCTGGCCAGGAAGCTTCTTACCCTTCAAGACGCGGCCGCCATGACCGCTGATCATCGCGCCCGTCGAGCCGGGTTCTCTGTGCGACTTCGAACCGTGCCCCATGGGGCCGCGCGCGAAGTTGTGGCGCTTGATCGTACCAGCGAAACCTTTACCCTTCGAGGTGCCCGTCACATCGACGAGGTCGCCGGCAGCAAATATGTCAACGCCGATGGTGTCACCGACGTTATATTCCGAAGCATCAGTAAGACGCATCTCGCGGATGAAGCGCACAGGCGCGACTCCCGCCTTGGCGAAGTGACCTTTCAGAGGCTTCGTGACCCTCTTCTCCTTGACTTCGCCGAAGCCGATCTGGACAGCGTTGTAGCCGTCGTTCTCCACGGTCTTGTTCATGATGACAACATTGTTGCCTGACTCGACGACCGTGACAGGGACGACAGTGCCCTCTTCCGTAAAGATCTGCGTCATGCCAAGTTTTCTTCCCAAAATAGCTTTCGACATAAATTCCACCTCCCCTTACAGCTTGATCTCGATGTCCACCCCGGCCGGCAGGTCAAGGCGCATCAGTGCGTCCACCGTCTTGTTGGAAGGATCGAGGATGTCGATGAGGCGCTTGTGCGTGCGCATCTCGAACTGCTCGCGCGAATCCTTGTTGACGTGCGGGGAGCGCAGGATCGTGTAGATGTTCTTCTCCGTGGGGAGCGGAATCGGACCCGACACACGAGCACCCGTCCTCTTCGCGGTATCGACAATCTTAACCGCGCTCTGGTCGAGAGCCTTGTGATCGTAGGCCTTCAAACGAATACGGATTTTCTGCTGTTTCGACAATGTTTTTTCCTCCTTGTCGTCCGGACTCCATGGCCCAAACATTTCTCCGCAACAGTTCCCTCGGCTCTGCCGAGCCATCTGCCGCGTCATCGCATGGGAGCAATAAGGAAGCGCTGAACTTGTCAGTGATTCCGGAAATGAGATAAATACACAAAGCCTTTATAAAGGGCTGCGAGACCGCAGCCCTTATAAAAGCCTTTATGATGTTGGAAACCTTTGCCTTAGCCCTCGATCTCCGTCACGCGGCCGGCGCCGACCGTATGGCCGCCCTCGCGGATCGCGAAGCGCAGGCCCTTCTCGATGGCGATCGGCGTGATGAGCTCAACTTCCATCTCGACATTATCGCCAGGCATGACCATCTCCGTGCCCTCGGGCAGGCGGACAACGCCCGTGACGTCCGTCGTGCGGAAGTAGAACTGAGGACGATAGTTCGTGAAGAACGGCGTATGACGACCGCCCTCTTCCTTCTTGAGAACGTAGACCTGAGCCTTGAACTTCGTGTGCGGGTTGATCGAGCCGGGCTTCGCGAGAACCTGGCCGCGGACGATGTCCTTGCGATCGACACCGCGCAAGAGAGCGCCGATGTTGTCGCCGGCGACAGCCGTGTCGAGCATCTTGCGGAACATCTCGATGCCCGTAACAACCGTCTGCTTCGTCTTATCTTCGAGACCGACGATCTCAACCGTATCGTTGAGCTTCAGCTCACCGCGCTCGACGCGGCCCGTTGCGACCGTGCCGCGGCCCGTGATCGTGAAGACGTCCTCAACCGGCATGAGGAAGGGCTTCTCCGTATCGCGCGTCGGCGTCGGAATGTACTCATCAACAGCATCCATGAGTTCGAGAATCTTCTTCTCCTGCTCTGCATCGTCCTCAAGAGCCTTGAGCGCAGAACCTGCAATGACCGGAATATCGTCGCCGGGGAACTCATAAGCCGTGAGGAGGTCGCGGACTTCCATCTCGACAAGCTCAAGAAGCTCAGGATCATCAACCTGGTCAACCTTGTTGAGGAAGACGACGATCGCCGGAACGCCGACCTGGCGAGCCAAGAGAATGTGTTCGCGCGTCTGCGGCATCGGGCCGTCGGCGGCGCTGACGACGAGGATCGCGCCGTCCATCTGAGCAGCGCCCGTGATCATGTTCTTGACGTAGTCGGCGTGGCCCGGGCAATCGACGTGCGCGTAATGACGCTTGTCCGTCTCGTACTCGACGTGCGCCGTGTTGATCGTGATGCCGCGCTCCCTCTCCTCCGGAGCCTTGTCGATGTCCGCGTAGTCCTCGAACTGCGCCATGCCCTTCTTGGACA
Organism: Selenomonas sp. CM52; assembly: GCF_000292955.1. Taxonomy (NCBI): domain Bacteria; kingdom Bacillati; phylum Bacillota; class Negativicutes; order Selenomonadales; family Selenomonadaceae; genus Selenomonas; species Selenomonas sp. CM52. The sequence continues at coordinate 71,331 of NZ_ALNM01000009.1, read as the reverse complement.
GAACCTTCGTGATTGCTGCCGTCAGCGTCGTCTTGCCGTGATCGACGTGGCCGATCGTACCGATGTTGACATGCGGCTTGGTTCTCTCAAACTTCTGCTTTGCCATATTGTTTTTTCCTCCCTCGTTACTCGCCCTTGTTCTTGGCGATGATAGCCTCGGCTATATTCTTAGGAACTTCATCATAGTAAGAAACTTCCATGGAGTAGTTCCCTCGACCCTGTGTCTTGGAGCGCAGATCCGTCGAATATCCGAACATCTCGGACAGCGGAACGAACGCATTGATGACCTGAGCGCCATTTCTCGCTTCCATGCCCTCGATGCGGCCACGGCGTGAATTGATGTCGCCCATGACATCGCCCATATACTCTTCCGGCACAATGACCTCGACCTTTACATAAGGCTCAAGGAGCACCGGATTCGCCTTCTCGGCACCATTCCTGAACGCCATTGAGCCGGCGATCTTGAACGCCATTTCCGAAGAGTCGACCTCGTGGTACGAACCGTCGTAGACCGTGACCTTGACGTCGACCATCGGATAGCCCGCAATGACACCGTTGTCCATAGCCTCGCGCACGCCGTTCTCGATCGGGTTGATGAACTCCTTCGGAATGACGCCGCCGACGATCTTGTTCTCGAATGTGAAGCCTTCACCCGGCTCCTGCGGCGTGAGCTCGAGCCAGCAATGGCCATACTGACCATGACCGCCCGACTGACGGACGAACTTGCCTTCCGCCTTCGCGGACTTGCGGATCGTCTCGCGGTACGCAACCTGCGGATTGCCGACGTTGCAGTCGACCTTGAATTCGCGCAGCATGCGGTCGACGATGATTTCCAAATGAAGTTCGCCCATGCCCGAGATGATCGTCTGACCCGTCTCCTGATCCGTGCGCACACGGAACGTCGGATCTTCTTCCGCCAGTTTCTGCAGGGCGATGCCCATCTTCTCCTGATCGTTCTTCGTCTTCGGCTCGACCGCGACCGAGATGACCGGGTCGGGGAACTCCATCGACTCAAGAATGATCGGCTTCGACTCGTCGCACAGCGTGTCGCCCGTCGTCGTGTCCTTCAAGCCGACGGCGGCAGCGATGTCGCCGCTGTAGACCGTATCCAACTCGGCACGGTGATTCGCGTGCATCTGCAGGATGCGGCCAATGCGTTCCTTCTTGCCCTTCGTCGAATTGAAGACATAAGAGCCAGAGGAAAGCGTACCCGAGTAGACGCGGAAGAACGCGAGCTTGCCGACGTAAGGATCGGCCATGATCTTGAACGCGAGCGCCGCAAAGGGGCCGTCGTCCGTCGAATCGCGATGATCCTCTTCGCCCGTATCAGGGTTGACACCCTTGATCGCGGGGATGTCGATCGGCGCGGGCATGAAGTCGACGATCGCATCGAGCATCGGCTGCACGCCGCGGTTGCGGTACGAAGAGCCGCACGTCACCGGCGTCATCTTGCAGGCGATCGTCGCCTTGCGGATGGCCTTACGGATCTCATCTTCCGAGATTTCCTCACCGCCGAGGTACTTCTCCATGAGGTCGTCATCCTCTTCGGCGACGGCTTCGAGGAGCTTGTCGCGGTACTCGTCGGCCATATCCTTCATATCATCGGGAATCGCCACCTCATCGGCGACCTTTCCGAGGTCGTCCTCATAGATGATCGCTTCCATCTTGATGAGATCGACGATGCCGGAGAACGTATCCTCCGAGCCGATCGGCAGCTGGATTGCCACCGGATTTGCCTGCAGGCGCTCCTGCATCATCTTGATGACGTTGAAGAAGTCCGCGCCCGTGATGTCCATCTTGTTGACATAAGCCATGCGCGGGACATTGTACTTCTCCGCCTGACGCCAGACCGTCTCCGTCTGAGGCTCGACGCCGCCTCTGGCCGTCAGGACGGCAACAGCGCCATCGAGAACGCGCAGCGAGCGCTCCACCTCGACTGTGAAGTCAACGTGACCGGGCGTATCAATGATGTTGATGCGATGATTTTTCCAATGGCAGGTCGTCGCAGCCGACGTGATCGTGATGCCGCGCTCCTGCTCCTGTGCCATCCAGTCCATCGTGGCAGCGCCATCATGAACCTCACCGATCTTATGTGTAATGCCCGTATAAAAGAGGATACGCTCTGTCGTCGTTGTCTTGCCGGCATCGATGTGAGCCATGATGCCGATATTGCGAGTTTTTTCCAGAGAAAACTCTCTTGCCACTTATTATCGCTCCTTAACTAGTTGAGATACTGCTTGGGATTACCAACGATAATGAGCGAATGCCTTATTAGCCTCAGCCATCTTATGCGTATCTTCTTTTTTCTTGATCGCCGCGCCCGTATTGTTCGCTGCGTCCATGAGCTCGCCCGAAAGCCTCTCGTCCATGGTCTTCTCGCCGCGCAGTCTTGCGTAGTTCACAAGCCAGCGAATGCCGAGCGTCATGCGGCGATCGGGACGAACCTCAACCGGCACCTGATAATTCGCACCACCGACACGGCGTGCGCGCACCTCGAGAACCGGCATGACATTCTTCAGAGCCGTCTCGAAGACCTCCAGAGGATCCTTGCCCGTCTTGGCGCGGATCGTCTCAAACGCATCGTAAACGACGCGTTCGGCAACGCTCTTCTTACCCGAGAGCATCACCTTGTTGATAAACTTTGTAACCGTCTTGGACTTGTATACCGGATCCGGCAACACGTCACGTCTGGGTACGGCACCTTTTCTTGGCATACTTACCCCTCCTGGCTATAATCTCTTCTCAGAAAAAGCGTCTCACTTCTTCTTTGCGCGCTTCGCGCCGTACTTCGACCTCGCCTGACCGCGATCCTGAACGCCTGCCGTATCCAGCGAACCACGGATGATGTGGTAGCGAACACCAGGCAGATCCTTGACACGGCCGCCGCGGATCAAGACAACGCTATGCTCCTGCAGATTATGGCCAATACCGGGAATGTATGCCGTCACCTCGATGCTGTTCGTCAAGCGAACACGGGCGACCTTGCGGAGAGCCGAGTTCGGCTTCTTCGGGGTCGTCGTGTAGACCCTCGTGCAGACGCCACGCTTCTGCGGGCAATTCTTCAGTGCCGGTGCATTCGATTTCTCCTGCATGCTCTTGCGGCTCTTGCGAACCAGCTGATTAATTGTAGGCATTTGATGCACCTCCTTCCTTCATATTGAGAATTTATTATTTATAATTACTCCGCCGCAGCTCTTTGAGCCGCTCGCCTTGCGGCAGGCGAAGCATTTACCGACCTGAGGCATCGCTCTCGAGGAACCACTGATAAATTCAGCCACCCATCTTCACACATCTGCACTGTCCTCTCGTCGTCGACAAATCCTCGACGTAGCACAGCTACGCCTGCGGTTTGTCTCCTCGATAGATACAGAGCATCTGTGCAAATCTGGGGGACTTTATTTTATCATCGTTTCCTTCAGTACGGCTGCCGCAGCGGCGCCGACCTCGATGGAGCAAGCCTTTCCAAGCTCCTGCATCGTGGGAACATGCACGACTTGCACGCCGATCTCGCTCGCGAGATCGAGAAGCGGCTGCGTCACGCGCTCGTCCGCATCGTCCGCCAAAAAAACGGCATCCGCACGGCTCTTCTGCACGGCCTTCGTGACCTGCTTAACCCCGATGACCCGCTCCGCGTCCCTCAGCGATTTCAACGTCATGCAGCTTCCCTCCCAACGCACGATTCCTGCTCAGTGTCAGGCACCTATATATATTAACAAAAGGGAAAAACTATGTCAACACTTTATTTTATCGCTGTTTCCATGTACACTGCGCCTTGTGTGTCGCATATAAGAAATAGGGACGCCTTCCTCCATCAGAGCATAGACCAGCGGCATCGTCATATGCGCCTGCTTCGTGACCATAACGATAGGGAACCACTGATAAATTCAGCCGCCCATCTTCACACATCTACGCTGTCCTCTCGTCGTCGACAAATCCTCGACGTAGCTCTGCTACGCCTGCGGTTTGTCTCCTTGCTGAGCCGTCCAAGAGCCAAGTCCGAAGGACGCAGGTGATTGGGCAACGGCTCGTATGCGAAAACGTCCCAAGAATGCAAGCACGAAGTGCGCCGCATGATTGGCTGACGTTGACCGCCATAGGCACAGCGCATCTGTGCAAATCTGGGCAACTTCATTTTATCAGCGTTTCCCTAAAAATGCGCGAAATCGGCTGACTCGCGATCTTCTCATTCTTGCGATAAAGAAGCAGCCTGCCATGGTCTTTGATTGCTTTCGTATCCTTCGACATCATATAAATAACACACATTGCTATCCCTCCTCAAAAAGAATCTTCCAACAACTCCATTATGCCATAAAAAAAGCGCGCGTTTGAAAAAACGCGCTAAAAATAAAAAAAATACCGCAAGCGGTATGGATTGCATGCAATTCAAGTTCAATTTCAGGGTCGATTTCAATGTGGAGTTTCAATACCGCAAGCGGTATGGATTGCATGCAATAATTGGTGTTTCAAGCATTGGGGTATCTTCGTAATGTTTCAATACCGCAAGCGGTATGGATTGCATGCAATGATGGACGATTCGTCTCTCTGAGGATGTTACTGAAGTGTTTCAATACCGCAAGCGGTATAGATTGCATGCAATGCCGTTACTACGAGCACAAGCCCCGCAAGGGGAAGTTTCAATACCGCAAGCGGTATGGATTGCATGCAATTGCTGGAAAACGTCAGCCCTGCGGACGTCGACTTGTTTCAATACCGCAAGCGGTATGGATTGCATGCAATATGTTCGTAAACTGCTGTGTGAGAGCGCAGTTGCTGTTTCAATACCGCAAGCGGTATGGATTGCATGCAATGCCCACGAAGACGGATCTTTGGAGATGGAGGGGAACGTTTCAATACCGCAAGCGGTATGGATTGCATGCAATTTTGGCGCTACGGTTCAGTCCGAAGCGTTCAGCGGTTTCAATACCGCAAGCGGTATGGATTGCATGCAATACTGTCTCCCAGAACCCTTGAAAACAGTGAACCCAAAAGGTGGTTTTCTAGTACGCCCTCCCTTTTGCACTTTTCCCCAAACCTCAGGGAATTTTTTTGTCGCAAAAAGTGGCTTAAAATGGGTGCGAAGCCAGCTATATCAAGGAAACTTTTGTCCACGAAAAAAATCTAAAACTCATGGAATCTTTTCGCAAATCTCGGACTTCACTGTAACGAAGTATAGCATGAAATTGAAATGCTGTCAATGGCCTAAGAAATTCCTTCCTCCGCAAACGGCAAAAGCGGGAAGACTCATAGAGAGCGTTCCCGCTTTTGCTGCCGCTCTTACAGCGTCGCCTACAGCCTCTTCTTTAGTTCCGCCTGCGGTATGCCGATCATCTCAAGAGCCGATACAGCGCCCGCGTCTCGCCGAATCCCTGTCCTGTGAGTCTGCCGACGCCGGAGAAGTTGGCGAATTGGGCGAGGAGAAGGAGTGCGTGCTGCTCTTCTTCATTCAAAGCCGTGACATCGTAGCTAAACCTGCCCGAGAACGCTAGCATGCCGCGGTCGCCGCCGAAGTAGACGCGGCGCGAGCTGCCGTGCCATTCTGCCAGAAGCGCCCTCGCCGCCGCCTCGCGAACCCAGGCGCGATCCATCTCCACGGGCATGGCGGCTTGCTGCCACTTGTCGGCAAGCGACGAAAAGATGAAGACGGGATCAGGCGTCGGATAGTCCTTATCGTCGCGGCGAAAGGCGACGGGCGAGAGGAAGCGCAGACGGATCTCCGCGATGCGTCCTGCTTGGAGCGCCGCACCGACAAGCTCCATCTCATCGACGACGCCCGAATCCTCTGTGCCGTCCGCCTTGACTTTCTCGACGCGAAGCGGCAAATTCCCCGCTTGCAGAACCTCGCCCGTGCGAACATGGAGCGCCGCCTGCAATACGTCCTCCCGAAGCGCCGTGACGCGCCAGCTCAGGCTCTCGCCCCTGGTAACCACACGATAGCCGCCCTCGTCTTTTTCCTGCCGCCACTTGAGGAGCGACACGGTGAACGGCTTTACGTTAAGCGTCTCATGGACATAGGTGGAAAGCTCCGCCGAATATCCTTCCATAATCTTGAAGAACAGCCCATGCAGCCAACGTCCGTGAAAAACTGGCACACGGGCAGTATCTTCTGCCCGCAGCCGATAGACAACAGCACCGATCATTTGCCTATCCCTTCATTGTATACCTCATTCGCCATCGGCAAGACCCAACGATTGCGGAATTGCTTTTTTTCAGCGTCGGAAACTTCGTCACAATCAGAAGAATCCCTGTTGCCCAAGGTCATCTGCCGCGTCCTTGCCGCCCAATCTTTCTGCTCTACAGCTTTCCAATCGAGGAGATCGAGCAGAGCCTGCTGTGACAGTTCATAGCGCGCCCGCTCCGTTTTGCCGAGCTGTGCGATGACATCATCAAAGGCTTTCAGATATGCTTCCATCGAAGTTTCTTTTTCCGCCTTGTTCCAGTCGCCGTCCGCCGCAAAAAGCTGCTCATAGCCATGCACTTCGTCCACGAGAACGAGCTTCGCATCGATGCGCACGCTGCCGAGCCCGATGCCCTTGCCCTGTCCGATCTTGAAGCAAAGCTCGCGATCTTTTGCCGCGAGCGAAAAGACCTTGAGCAATGCGCCAAGCTCCACTTCGCTGAGGTTCTTGAAGCGTATTCTACCCTCGAACACATTGCCCGCCTTCAAGGGGCGCAGTTTGCGGTCGACATTTTCCTTCACCTCGCCGCTCTTTTGCCAGCGAAAACCCGGCTTCTGATGCCAATACAGCTTATAGCCGCGAATCGCAGCATTTTCCGTGTCCCAGTGATTGAGATTTTTTCCATCTTCTTGCTCCATGTAGAGCTGGAACGACGTGGGTTTCGGCTCGCCCAAGGTTTTCGAGTAATGCTGCCCTTCAAATCCCTTGCTTTCTTTGAGCACGGCATCCTCAAAGAACAAACGGCTGCCCCAAAGCTCCGTGCGACCAAAAAGAGCATCCGCATAATCAACGGCTTTCGACTGAAGGATCTCGGGAATATGCCCTGCCTCACCAAGCCGATAAGGGTAGCAAATACGATAGAACTGCCCAAACCCGAAATGTTTCACCGTGCCATTTTCATTCTTGTAAAAGCAAGGCACAACGAAATCATAGCGATCATCTCCCGTAAAGTTCCTTGCCTCCTCATTCTTGCGCGCCAGCTTGAACAAATCCAAGACATCGCTGCGCAAAAGATCTTCTTTGTATTGCGCTATAACCTCCGGCGTGACAAGCACTCGGTCATTCCAGTCTGGATTGAAATGCACGGTATAGCGCTTCTTGGAAAACATCGCGCCGGTAAAGCAGGGAAGTTCTCCCGTCCTTTCGTACGTTTCCCAAAGAATCTTTCCTGCATTGTGCTTAAGAAAACCTTTATCTTCGACCTTCTTATGGCGATATTCGGCACGGCACATGTAATGGTTTCCATCTTGGCTGTCATGGACGAGAAACGCTGCTTCTGCCTTCGTTATGCTGATCCGCTCGCCATCTTCATCCGTATCAGTCCTTTCGAGCAATTCTTCATCATAGAGTTTCGTGAGACTGTTCTTTTTCGCAGCTACAGTGCGAAAATAGAGTCTCCGATTGTCGACATCGAAATCTTGACGCTGACCGCCCACAACATCGGATTTCATCATGCGCATCGCGCCGCAGGTCACGATCTTGAAGATGTTCTTGACCATGCCGCGAAGCGTGCTGCCCGGCAGGACGGGTTTGCCGACAGGCGCAAAGAAGGCGCCTTCCTTGTCGCCCGTGCCGATGAAAACGGGCGTCATCGTGCGGCAGCTCAGCTCAATATAGCCGCTGAGCCTGCCATGTTCCTTCACATATCTCTTGTAGTTTTCCTGCCGTTCTGCATCATTCTTCGCACCGCCGTCGATGGGCGAGCGGATGACCGTCGCTGGCAGCGGCACGAAGTTGTACGATGCCGTGGCTTTTTCATCTCGCATTGCCATCTTCCATACCTCCTTCCACATCCGCCGCCGCTATGCGCACATAGCGATAGTCCGCATAGCCAGCCTGCCCCGTCGCCTCGTAGCCAATATAGCTGCGCATCACCAGACCGTAGTATTTCGCATGCTCTTCGGCCTGCGGCAAAATCTGCTTGAGCTTTCGCGCTGCATCTTCGAGCTTCATATATCCTTCGGGCGCATCCGCTGCCTCTACTCTCTCGCCCCAGAAGCGTGAGATGCTGTCAACGTATTCCGTCGCCTCGCCCGCGCCGTCCTTGCGCCAACGCCCGAGCCACATGTCGCCGCTCTTCTTCAAATGAAGCTCTTCCTCCTCGTTGAATACGCGCAGTTCCAGCCACAGGCTGCACTTCTTCGCCGCATCGCCTGCCAGCTTGAGCGAGCCGTTCTGCCAGCGTCCCCAAGTGATGCCGTGCACCTGCCAGACGACGACATTCGCTTCCTTCATGCCGAGCGTTTCGAGCTTTTCGCAGAGGGCGGTTTCATTCCTCTCGAGACTTACGGCGAGCCTCTCTGAGCTTCCCTGCTGTATGCACATCTGATCTTCCAATGCCAGTTCGATGCTCATAGAGCTTTCGCCTCCCTCTTTTTCAGCAGGGCTTCGACGAATCCCTGCAATTTCCGCCGCTCTTCATCCGTCAAGGCGCCGGGCGTCGCATCCCAGGAAATTTTCTCACCATGATAATGCAGGACGGCGCCTCTTCCCTTAAGCACACCGCGGCCGATGCCCTTCTCGCCGCCGAGCGCCAGTCTGCCGAGTGACAATTCCTTGAGCAAAAGGAGCAGAAGGCCGATCTGCCAGGCGCGCTCCTCTTCCTTCGGCTCATGCAGGACAAGGCGCATGGAAAGCACCGCGCGCTCTTTTTCTGTCTGCCATACAGGAGCCTCTGTGAAGAGGCTCGTAGGAATCTTGCCGCCCGTGAAGCGGTCGATCCGCACGCGTGTCTGCAGTCTTGCTGCAACACCGTCTTCCAGACGCACTTCCGAAACGAGCAGACGGCTCTTCCACTTCTCGTCAGGCTTCTCCTTGATGCGATCGATCGACGGCCCCATCATGCGGTCGAGCAGTGTGCTGTCGATATCGAGCTTTCGCAGGATCTCTGCCGCACGATGGCGCAGCGCCCCCTTGATGCTCGCGCCGGGAATCAGCCAATGATCGTTTTCGCGCAGCATGAGCGCCTGCACGGACGTCCCCTTATCATCCATGCGCTCTGCCGTCTTCACCTCCATAGCACGCGCATAGTCGCGCACGAGAAGCGAGCTTTTCAAGGCGAACTTCGCTTCGAGCACGCAGTCATCCTTGGCATAGAAGCCCTTCTGCCGTTCGTATACTTCCGGCTCGACGAGAGCTTCGCTCTTTCCCTCTGAGCCAAGCCAAGCTCTGACGTGAGCGGGATTTTTGAAATCGTAGCGATAGACCTTCAAATCCCTCACATGTACTTCGCCGAACCCCTTCGCCGTATGTGCGCCCAAGGAGAACCCCGCCGCGAGCCTATGCGCCAAGAGGTCAACCGCCTCCTTCATAGCGTCCTCGTACCTCTCATGGATGCCGCGCTGCGTGATCTCGGCGAAGAACTTCCCCGTCGCGCCGCTGCCCACCGCCTCGTAGTCGAACTTATGATGCTCGATTGCCGTGCCCGTGATCTCGTCGAGGCTCACGCCGTCGCGCACGACGATTTCCACGTTGTTCAGCTTGACGTCGTCGATGCGGATGGAGCTTTGCCAAGCCGCATTATGCTGTCTTTCATACGCGGCTTCTGTGCCGAAGAGCAGACGCATGCCGAGCGCATTTTCCGCTGTCATGAACTCTCGCAGCGCCCCGGCAAGCGATGTGCCGGGGATGAACGGCTGCCCGCCTTTCGTCTTCAGCACCTCATCATCGACATCCTGCCCTGCGCCATTGCCGCCCGTGCCGATGAGGAGCGGCGCAGCGAGGACGAGCGTGCCTTCGAGGATGATCTTGCCCTTGACGCTTTCTTCGTTCACCGTCATCATTCCTCGCCTCCTTTTCCTGCCGCTGCCTTTCTCGCGAAGCGGAAGAAATTGTGCCAGTAAGCATAGAAGAGCGCGTTCTTCGCCGTGTCGCTCGTCAGGAAGTCCGGCTCGCCTACATCTTCCAGGAATGCCTCGAGATCTTCGCCCAGTTCTTTTTTCCAACGGCGCTCCTTGTTGTAGGGCATGTCGGCGAGATTCGCCTTCATCAAAAGTTCCTCCAAGGAGCGCCCGTTGAACTTGATCGCCTCTAGATTCCTGGCAAAGGGCGTCGACGCATTGCTTTTCTGACTGCGGATTTTCTCGCGCAATGCTCCCTGCATGTTTGCCCGTCCACGCATCCACATCGAATCGAGTCGTGCGAAAAAGTGCGATACCCCTTTACCCCCCGTAAGCTTCTGCACATCTTCCGCCGCATAGACGACCATCTTCCGCTGCGCCGCGCAGAGGAGGAGTTCTTTCGCCCGCCTGCGCACCTCGGGCGACTTGACTGCACGCCGTTCCTTTTGCTGCATCCTCTTCGCGAGGGAAAGCGGCTGCAGATGCCAGAGGCGAAGCTGACCGAAGCCCTCTTCCGTGCGTGCGCCGACGCCATCGTACAGCAGTCTTTGCAGTCGCTCCTTGTCGCTCTCTGTCCACACGCTCTCCTTCTCTACGGCAAAGACGCTTCCTGCCGCAAGGGCAACGGCGCGCGGGCGCTTCATTCCCCAGATGCCTACGAAGTTGTCCACCTCGACAAAATCGGCAAAGACCGTGTTTTCCACATCTCCCTGTGCTGCGCTCCGCTTTGGATCGTAGACGTGGAGGGAAAACTCTCCCGCAGTGCCCTCGTTGAGACGATCAACGATCTGCTGCAGAGCCGCAGCAGCGCTCGACAGGAGGTCATCCGCCGCGAGAAGCGGCGTCTCGAGGCGCAAATTGATGCGATTGTCCGCATCCGGCTCGACGCTTTCAGGCATGAATTCCACCGGCTCAAGCTGTACGCGGCAGGCGCCGTATTGCGCATGGCGCGCACGCCCCGCCTGCGCCGTCCATGAAGCCGTTCCCAAGGCGTCCATGAAGCTTTCCAACGCCGCATCCTCACCGAAGACTTCGCCTTCGAAGCGCACGCCTTTCTCTACAGCTTCATAGTTGTAGATCGCGCCGTCGCGCGAACGTCCCGCAAGACGCTCCAAGGACGAGCTTCCCCTCTCCTTGCCCTGCCGTTCCTTGACGTTACTGCGGCTCATGTGCAGCGATATGTTCTTTGCGACATCCACCTTCTCGATGCCGCCGTCTTCGATCACGGCAAAGCCGCGCAATGTCTTGTACCCTGCCTCGGGAGCATCTGCGAGCAAGTCCCTGACCGCCTCTCCGTCCTTGAGGCGCTGCACCGAAGCGGGCACAAAGGAGGCGCGCTTTCCATCCAACGCACGCACGGGATAGGCGGCGACGAAGCGCAGTTTGTCGAAGAAGAGTCCGAGAAAATTCTCGTCCTCCTGCGCCTGACTGCCAAGATTCTTCGCTTCAATGTAGCGCTCGGCCAGCATACCGCGCACGAGCGTGCCGCTGAAGAAATCGTGCGACGATGTCATGACGGTCGTATTGGTGCGCGTCGTCAGCACGATCGGCGAAAGGGTCTCTATTTTTACACGGATCTTTTTCATCTCAAACCTTGCCCCCTTTCAGCGCTTCATTGACGAGGACGCTCCGTATATCTTTCCCATGCTGCAGCATCGCGCACGATATGCGGCCGAAGCCTCGATTGCGCTTCATGCCCGCCTGCGAGAGGTTGCGCAGCGCCAGCGCAAGAATCGTGAGCTTTTTCCGCGTTCCTCCTTTGAGGCGTACCGTGCCGCAAAAAACGAGGCCTTCATCGACGACGCGGATGTTCCTGAGCGACGTTTCGGCAGCCGTACCTGTCTCACGGTCAATCATCGTCTGATAGCGCAGCGAGGTATAGAGCGAAAGAACATCCTGCGCAGAGACGAGGTCGGGATAGTGCTGCTGCAGGTAAAGCCAGTCTTCTTCCATCTGCCGCGCTGCTTCCTCCGACGCAAGCTGAAGGTTCGGTATCGTCAGCTGTGTATCGCTCTGCACGTTATGCTGGAAAAGCTCCTCCATTTCCTCTTCTGTAAAGAGGTTCAAACCCGCCAATTCGGACATCTCAAGGACTTCCAGCGCACTCTCGTAAATGAGCCCCTTGAGCCGCTTTCCGGGGAAGTAGGGCAGTCCCGCCCGGTCATGCACGACCTCAGCATCGACGTTGACATCGGCGCGACCCGAGCCGAGATGCAGCGGTGAAAGCGCCGTGACTTCCAGCGTAAATTCGTCGAAGCGAATCTCCTTGGACTTAACCAGGGGATGCTCTGGGAGTCGCACGGGAGGAAACGACTGCACGTTCCTGGGCACGCGCTTGAGCTGTTCTTCCAGCGTCGGCATGCCATCGTCCGCCGCATTGCTCTCGCTCGGAGCGAGCCTTTGCGCTGCCTGCTGCTTCTGCTGCTTCTGCTGGTTCATCTCCATCTGCTGTCTGCGACTCTCGGCATGTTTGACCAGCAGCTCTTTCTTCTTGTTTTCGCGCGCCTCCTTTGCGTTCTTCTTTTTAGCCATGCTGCACCTCCTCGGGCACATAGAAGTCGATCATCTCGATGGCGTCGACGTAAGGCGTCCTTCCCTCCTGCCACAAGGATTCGCGGTACGACGACCAAGCCGCGATCTCGGGCAGGCGCATCGCTCCGCCACTTGCAATCAAGCGGTGATACTGCGCCATGAATTGCGCATGTTCATGTCTGCCCGCCGCCAATACGGCACGCAGTTCCTTGATCTTGTTCATCGGCATGCGTCCCTCACCCTGCACGAGCTGACGCACGGCCTCGATGAGATTGCCGACGTACTCGGGCTTCGATGCATCACCGTCGACGCGATAGGGGCCGAAGTGCATCGCACCGCACTTGCCGCTGTACTGCTGCTCGCGGATTTGCTCCAAGGTCGGCGGCTGCTCGCCGTGCAGGATGGCGAAGTCGAGCCAGCACGAGCTTTCTTCCGTGCGCATGGCACGCATCTTCGACTTCGCCGCACCGCAAAGCTGCTCGGCAATCTCGTAGCCGCGGAAGAACGGATAGGCGGTCGGCAGGATGCTGACGCCGCCGCAAGTGTCGATGCCAAGGTCATTGAGCGCTTCCATGATCGTACGCGTGAAGGAGAGCGCGTACTTCGCCGTGCAGACGAAGGTCATATCGTCGCCGCCGAGCACGATGGGGCGGATCGGCAGAAGCATCTTGCCGTCGTCAGCTTCTTCCAGTGAGAGATGCTTCTGCATCGCCGCATAATCGCCTAAGATGTCCGCCAGGAGCATGCAGAACGCCAGAACTGTCTTCCAGTACACGGCGCGCGACATGTTCTTGCGCTTTGTCAGTGTGCTGCAGTCACGGAACTTCTCGCCCATGTTGTTGCCGTCGATATGGACAATCGCCATGTAGTCTTCCGTCTCCCTCTGCCCGAGCTTCTCGAACTCGGAAGGAAACGCATACTTTTGCAGCTCTCGTGCCAATTCCTCGGGATCACTCATAGCGCGGACTCGCGACGGCGGCAACGTCTCACCCGCCAAGGCCTGTGTCCTCAGGATGCTGCGCAGCTTGTCGAGAAGCGCTTCCTCAGCGGGTGCGATGACGCCCCCCTTCTGACGTGCCGCCAAGAGCTTCCTCTTCACTTCCCACGAAAGGAAGCGGCTCTCCTTGCGCACATCGTCCACATCGTAGGCATTCGCCGTTTCCGCGCTCGCCTCGCACGAAAGCGTCAATCCCGTATAGGGGAGCGATACGGCAGGAAAGAACAAGTTCTGCTGCGCCCTGAGCTTGCGGACGAGATGCGTGAGATCGTCGATCGCCTCTTCCTCGCCATCCGCACGCTTCACGCGCGTCACGCGATAGGCGCCGTCCGCTTCGAGCACCATTTCGCCGCGCGCCGCTCCCGTGCGCAGTCCTGGAGTCGTCCACAGCAGCCGCTTCGTGAAGGATTTGATCACCTCGACGAGTTCTTCATCCGTCGTTCCCTCAGAAAACAGCACGAGAGCGTTGCCACCGCCGATATAGCCGATGCGGCACTTCTGCTCCATCTTCGTCCAATCGGGAGACTCCACCTCGCGCCACGTCACATCATCGACTTCACCCTCGCCGAAACGCTCGCGCAAGACATGAAGCAACTCGCGAGAAAAGGCGCTTTCCACCAAGAACGACGCCCCGATATTCGTCTTGAGGCGGTTGCTCGCGAAGATATACTTCTGAATCGAGCGCGTATCAAAAAGAATCGCCTGCAATTTGATTGCCATCCATCCTTCCCCCTTGCCTCTTTTTCTAATTTCCGTCGTATTTATCTAATTCGCTTTTAGAGAAAGAAATCCTCTCAAAAAGCGAGAAGTCTGCACAAATATTCAGGAAAATCTCCACAAGCCGAGACAATCCGCATGAAAAAAGCCACCCGTACAGCTGGTGGCTTTTCACTTTCGAGCATAGCCCGGATACGGTCCATAATGCACACGAGAACCGTGCCGCTGCACCTGTCCGCACACTGCTGTCACAGCTTCGCATGGAGCATCTTCTTATACGAAAGATGCTCCGCCTGCGGTATGCCAATCATCTCAAGAGCCTGTTCGACAGGAATTTGAGATTGCGTAACAAGTCGCCGTAGAATTGCCACACGCTCGTCCCGCTGTCCTTCCTTGCGTCCTTCTTTGCGTTCTTCCATCATCTTCATGGCAAATGTCATGTAATTCACCCTCTCTCCTTCTTCAAGCTTGACTCTTCGAATTTCCTCTTCGACCTCCTGCACAAAGCTGTTATCTGTGACTACACCGTCAACATACTGCAGAAATGCGCGAATCGTATCATCAATATCGCCGATCTGTCCTTTCGTATTGAGAAAAATCTTCGTCGCACCATCCAGTAGATTGAGGTTCTTATTTTCCAGACAAATATTTTCAAACGTATACATATAGCGCCCTTCACCAAAGGGATCGAAGGGACAGATGAATATGATGATTGTTTTATTCAATTCATCGTAATCCGCTCCCGCCGCGAGAAGATCGGCATCCATCATGGACTGGTAATATCGTGTCCTTTTGAAAAGCGCATCTCCTTCCAGTCGCCGAATCTGCATCTCAATGTTATAGACTGTATTTCTCTCATCCTTGACGTAGACATCCAGGCGTATTCCCTTGCTTCGATAAGGTGCTGTTATAGACTTTTCCGTTTCCAGATACCGAATCTTCTCAATCCTTATGCGAAGTGTTCCTTCAAGCATCTTCTTGCAAATGCGCCTGCGCCTCATAACGAGTTTGAACATGTAATCATCACGAATCGTCAACTCTTCCCACGGCTTGATCTTGTAGTCGCCCATATTCTCACCCCTTTTCTCCATTGTACGAATTTTTTCGCTTCAAGGCAACAAAAATCGCACACAAAAACGCTCCTCAACGGAGCGTCTTTTGTGTGCGGCATGACAAGCTTTCTACACCACAATGTGCACATTTCCCAGACAACATCGCCGATTATCGGCGCACATATCTAAAATTTCAATTCCATCAGCACCTCATCCGTATCGAGGTCGAGGATCGTGATTTTCTCATCGGTCATTAAAGCGATGGTCGCCCTGCCGTCCTCGCGCTTTGACAGAGACGGCGAGCCGGGATTGACGAACACGGTCGCACCGCGCTTTTCGAGGACGTTCGTGTGGATGTGACCCGTGATGAAGACGTCGGCGCGCATCGTCTGTGCCGCCTCATCCTTGGCGGCGTCGCTCTCGATGAGATGCCCGTGCGTCGCGACGATGCGCTTGCCGCCCGCAAAAGCATAGGCGTAAGGCGCTTGGATCGGCGTCTTGAGCACGAGCTGATCGACCTCGGAATCGCAGTTGCCGCGGCAGATAAGGACGGGCGGCACACTCTCGTTGATCTTATCGGCAAGCCCGGCGGGGTTATAATCTTCGAGCATCGGGTTGCGCGGGCCGTGGTAGAGCACGTCGCCCGCGTGGATGATGAGGTCGGCGTCGGAAAAGTGCTTCTCGTAGGCAAGCTGCCAGCGCTTCTCGCAGCCGTGCGTATCGCTGATGATGCCGATTTTCATGACCTCGCCCCCTCAGCCGATCTTCTTCAGCAGGCTTGCAAGCTCCATCGCCGCCAAGGCGCAGTCCGCGCCCTTGTTGCCCGCCTTCGTGCCCGCGCGCTCGATCGCCTGCTCGATATTCTCCGTCGTCAGGACGCCGAAGAGCGTCGGCACGCCCGTCGAAAGCCCGACCTGCGCGACACCCTTCGACACTTCATTGCAGACATAATCATAATGCGTCGTCGCGCCGCGAATGACCGCACCGAGACAAATCACGGCATCGTATTTGCCGCTCTCGGCCATCTTCTTGGCAACAATCGGAATCTCAAACGCGCCCGGCACCCAGGCGACGTCGATGTCATCCTCCTTCGTCTCATGACGATGCAGCGCATCGAGCGCACCGCCCAAGAGCTTGCTCGTGATGAACTCATTGAAACGCGCCGCCACGATGCCGATATGAAGTCCCTTGCCTGTAATGAAACCTTCGATCGTCTTTGCCATGATTATCTCTCCTTAATTCTGCATCATCGTTACAAAACGATTATGCATAGCCGTATTATAGTACCCTAATTTATGTAGAGCATACCAGTCCTCAACCAGAGCCTCATCCGCAACATGCAATGCAAGCAAAACTTCTCGGGCAAATTCCAACGGTGCAGAACCATTGGCTGTAACCGTATTCTTGTCACAAACCGCCTGTTTGGGCTGAAAATGCGCCGCACCTTTATACTGCGAATCTCCCCACTGAAGCTCAGACAAACTGTTTCCCGTGTGCTTCACAGCATCCAAAGCACCCGCCGCAGCTAAAAATCCTACTGCATCACAAATACCGCCTAACAATCTGCCATTTTGCGAACAATGCGTTACCAGAGGAAACAGTTTCCGTGCGCGTTCTTCACGCCACCGCATTCCTCCAATCAAAAGCAATGCCGCATAATCGTCTGGCACAGTATCTATCGTATAGTCTGGTATCGTCTGAAGTCCACCGATGGAACGCACACTCTGTGTCGAAAGCGAAACCGTCTTGATTTCAAATTTTCCTTGACCAAGCAGGTGAACCCCCGACGAGATATACGCAGCTTCCCAATCAGCATATTCTTCAAGAAGCACCAATAGAATTGTTTCCATTATTTTTCTCCCATGATTCAAACCACGAAGTCATTATCATTTCGCCAGATCTTCGTCGTTCAAAAGGTGTCCCATCTTGACTTTCTTGACGCTCAAGTAGCGCTTGTCGAACTTGTTCGCCTTGACGACGAGCGGCACACGCTCGACGATTTCGAGATTGTATCCCTCAAGTCCCGCGCGCTTGGCGGGATTGTTCGTCATGAGGCGGATGCTCGTGAGGCCGAGGTCGGAGAGGATCTGTGCGCCGATGCCGTAGTCGCGAAGATCGGGCGCGAAGCCCAGCTCGACGTTCGCTTCGACCGTATCCGCGCCCTTGTCCTGCAGTTCGTAGGCACGCATCTTATTTGCGAGGCCGATGCCGCGCCCCTCCTGGCGCATGTAGAGCACGACGCCCTCGCCTTCCTTCTCGATATTCTTCAAGGCAATGGCGAGCTGGTCGCCGCAGTCGCAGCGCAGCGAGCCGAGCGCGTCGCCCGTCAGGCATTCGGAGTGGACGCGCACGAGCACGTTTTTCTTGCCCGCGACATCGCCCTTGACGACAGCGATGTGGCACTTGCCGTCGAGCGTGCTCTCATACGCCTTGATGCGGAAGTGACCGTAACGACTCGGGAAGTCGACGTCGGCAACCTGCTTGACGAAACTCTCCGTGCGCTTGCGGTACTCGATGAGCGATTTGACCGTGATGATGTTGAGACCATGCTCTTTCGCAAATTCTTTCAACTCGGGCGTGCGCATCATGTGCCCGTCGTCCGCCATGATCTCACAGCAAAGCCCCGCGGGATAGAATCCTGCCAAGCGTGCGAGATCCGTTGTCGCCTCGGTGTGGCCCGTGCGCCGCAGCACGCCGCCCTCGACGGAGCGCAGCGGGAACACATGGCCGGGACGACGGAAGGACGATGGCCTTGCCTTCGGATCGAGCAGAAGCTTGATCGTCTGGCAGCGCTCGAAAGCCGAGATGCCCGTATCCGTATTGTAGGCGTCGATGGAAACCGTGAACGCCGTCTCGTGATTGTCCGTGTTGTTCACGACCATCTGTCCGATATTCAGCTCGTCGAGTCGCTTACCGTCGATCGGCGTGCAGATCAGGCCCTTCGCGTACTTTGCCATGAAATTGATATCCTCAGGCGTGACCGTCGCCGCCGCGACGATGAGATCGCCCTCGTTCTCGCGATCCTCGTCATCTACGACGACGACCATCTTGCCGTACTTGATATCCTCGATTGCCTGCTCCACCGTTGCAAAATCTGACATATTGCTGCATCTCCTTATCTCTGGGAAGTACGGATAAATTCCGCACTCCCTTAAAATCCCTGCTGTCGCAGGAAATCCATAGTTATTTTGCCCGCGCTCTTCGGCGCATCGCTTTCTCCCTGTGTGCGCACTCCCGGAAAAAGTTTCTCCACGTACTTGCCGAGGATGTCCGTCTCGATGTTCAAGCGACTGCCGCTGCGCTTTTCGCGTAGGTTCGTGATCTCGCGCGTATGCGGAATGAGGCTGACCGTGAAATCCGCCGCACTCACGCGCGCGACCGTAAGGCTGATGCCGTCGAGCGCAACTGAGCCTTTCTCCACAATGTAGCGCAGGATGTCGGCACCTGCGCGTACCGTCAAGAGGATGGCATTTCCCTCCTCCTGCATGGCGGCGATCGTGCCCACGCCGTCGATATGGCCGCTGACGATGTGACCGCCAAGGCGGCTTCGAAGCGTCAGGGCGCGCTCCAAGTTCACGCGGCTGCCGCGCTTCAGCTCTGCAAGCGACGTGCGTCGGACCGTCTCGGGCATGACGTCCGCCGTGAAGTGCGCCGCATCGAAGTGCGTGACCGTCAGGCAGATGCCGTTGACCGCGATGCTGTCGCCGAGCGCGACGTCTTCGAGTACCTTCTTCGCGCGGATGGTGATCTCACCGCCCGCAAGGCTCTCCAATGCGCCGACCTCTTCAATGATTCCTGTAAACAAAGGCTACCTCGCTCCCTTCGCCACATAGCCCGTGAGGAGGATGTCCGCACCGACCTGCTCCGCCGTCAGTCTTGTCAGAAGTGCGGCATCGGCAAGCTCGGCGAATCCCGCGCCCTCGACGGGCGTCAGAGCTTCCCTGCCGCCCACGATCTTCGGTGCAATAAAGGCATGAATCTTGTCGACAAGACCCGCCGCCAAGAGCGAAAAGTTCAGCGTGCCGCCGCCCTCGACGAATACAGAGGTCAGGTCGCGCGCCGCGAGCAGGCGCATAAGCGCGTCAAGATCGACACGCTCACCCTCGCCCGCACGGACGATCTCGACGCCCGCCGCTTCCAAAGCTGCACAACGCTCCTCGGGCGCGGCGCATGTCACGGCGATGAGCGTCTTCGCCGCACCGTCCTGTACGACCTTCGCTGCGAGCGGCGTGCGCGCGCGGCTGTCGACAATGACGCGCACGGGATTCCTGCCCGTACCGTCCGCCAGACGCGTCGTCAACGATGGATCGTCGGCGAGCACCGTGCCGATGCCAACGACGATGGCGTCCGCCACATCGCGCATCTCATGCACGCGCTGACGTGCCGCCTCGCCCGTGATCCACTGCGACTTCCCCGTTGCCGTCGCGATCTTGCCGTCGAGCGTCATCGCCGTCTTGAGCGTGACAAACGGCAGTTTCTCTGTCACCCATTTGAGATATGCTTCATTGAGCCGCCGCGCCTCCTCGGCGAGCACGCCGACCGTCACCTCGACGCCCGCCGCTTCGAGCATCGCCTTGCCCTTGCCTGCAACGAGCGGATTCGGGTCGAGCATGGCTGCGACGACACGCTTGACGCCTGCCTTGACGAGCGCCTCGGCGCACGGTCCCGTGCGTCCGTGGTGCGAGCATGGTTCCAGCGTCACATAGGCAGTCGCACCATGCGCGAGATCGCCTGCCATGGCGAGCGCATGCACCTCAGCGTGCGGCGTGCCCGCCTTGCGATGCCAGCCTGCGCCGACGATGCGCCCCTCACGCACGATGACAGCACCGACGAGCGGATTGGGCGAGGTGCGGCCACGCGCATTCGCAGCGAGCAGGAGCGCCTCGCGCATAAAGTCCTCGTCCTGCTGCATCTCTCCACCTCCTTCCTGTTCTTTGCACAAAAAAAGACCGCAAAAAGAACACTCTTTTCACAGTCTCCGTAACGCAACTTGCACGTCTTTTCCCATCCAGACTATACTGTCGGCTTCGGAATCACACCGAATCTGCCAAAAGGCTCGCGGGCTATACCGCCGGTGGGGACTTCCACCCCGCCCCAAAGACTGCTCTTCTGCTAGAAAGAATACCATAGGACTAGGATATTTGTCAAGTTCATAGGCTGAGACGCCGGACATCCTATATATGCGCACAAAAAAAGAAGGAGGCTTGCAGCCTCCCCCAAAAAAGATTACATTACCCTGCGAGCCCCGATGTAGCAGGACCCCCAGTACGAGCTGTAAAGCGAATCAATCGCCACGCCACGGCTCGATGATGCGTTGATGAAGTTGCCGTCACCGAGATAGATGCCGACATGCGATGCACCATAAGTGTACGTCGTGAAGAACACGAGATCGCCAGGGATAAGCTCGTCGGTCGAAACGGGAGTACCCACCTCAAACTGCTCATCCGCCATGCGCGGCAGATAGATGCCGGCGTTGGCGAACACATAACGCACATAGCCCGAGCAGTCAAAACCGCTCGGCGTCGTGCCGCCGAATACATACGGCACGCCGAGATACTGCATCGAATCCGAGATGATACGGCGCGAAATATAGTTCGAGCCGCGGCTCACTTCCGGCATACCCTTGCCGAGAAGCGCCGAGTACGTCGCTGAGCCGACGAGGCCGTCCGCCTCAAGGCCATGCGCACTCTGGAAAGCCTTGACCGCCTCTGCCGTTGCGGGGCCGAAATCGCCGTCCGCCGCCACGTCATATCCAAGGCTCGCCAACCGTCCCTGAATCTCCGCTACATCGCTTCCCTGGTCTCCGATCCGGAAAGCCGAAGCCCCCGCAACAGAAAACCCACACATCAAAACCATGGTCAGCACGAAAATACGCATTACTCTACTCAAATAGACACTCCCTCTCTGATTTCGCCTACGAGGTTAGCTGCCGGGTTAGGGAAGAGAACACCCTTTTTGACGCGACTGGAAAGCAACCTTATCCCTGCCGTCCTTCTGCCGCCTCATCATTCACCCCAAAAACTATGGTTCCCCCGCTCCTGAGCTGGATTCGGCTTTTCTTCGCTGATGCGTATTAGCTCCTCGTTGTTTTGCTCGCTGGGCGTCCTATAAGCCGGGTTCTGTGCTGCCTTACGGCAGTGGCAATCATTTATCTGGACCGCCCGTTGCCGGACGGCTCAAGCGACGCTACCCGGAAGGTCGGCGGGCCGCCTCATCCCTTCCCTATTCGGTCTTGCTTCGCGTGGGGTTTGCCTAGCCAGCCAGTCACCTGACTGCTGGTGCGCTCTTACCGCACCTTTCCACCCTTGCCAACACGGCTATGCCGTGCGGCGGTCTAAGTCTCTATGGCACTTTCCCTAGGGTTGCCCCCGCTGGACGTTATCCAGCACGCTGCCCTCTGAAGCCCGGACTTTCCTCAGGCGAAACGCCCGCGATTGCCCGGATGCTCAGCAAACTCACAACGTGACCATTATACCAGTTGCCCAAGGATTTGTCAAACGATTCGAGGCACATGCAAACAATTATTATAAGAGAACACTAATTCTATTTTCTCCATTTATCATACATCTAGTTAATAAACTTGAAAAAATCACTAGATTTTGTTTCGGCGACAATTTCCACACCATCGCCAAGTTCCTTCTTCAACCGTTCAGCAAGACGGGCAACGATCGGCTGCTCCGTCGCGAAATGCCCGGCATCAAGAATATGGATCCCAAGACCTATGGCGCGTTCGGCATCGTGATACTTGACATCGCCCGTCACATAGACGTCGGCGCCCTTGGCCGCCGCCCTGCCGATGAACTCTGCACCGCTGCCGCCGCAGAGGGCGACACGGGAAATCCTGTGAGCACCTGCACGCACAATGCGCATCGACGAAAGCCCCAATTTCGCCTTGACGCGTGCAGCAAAATCATCCAAGGAGAATTCCGCATCGAGCGAGCCGATGCGCCCAAGACCCGGCTCGCCGTCTGCCGCGCCTTCGGCAAGCGGCACAACTCCCTTCAATTCCAGCTTTTCAGCGAGCACATCGTTGACGCCGCCCGCCGCACTGTCGAGGTTCGTGTGCGCGGCAAAGACAGCGATGTCTGCCTTGATCAGACGCGCGATCTTGCGTCCCGTCGCATCGTCCGTGCGCACCGCCTTGAGTCCACGAAAAATAAGAGGATGGTGCGCGACGATCAGATCGCAGCCATCCTCGATTGCACGTTCCACTGTTTCCTCGCGCACATCGAGCGCGACGAGGATCTTCCTCACTTCATCGTGCGGCGAGCCGACGAGGAGGCCAGGGTTGTCCCACTCCTCTGCCAAGCGGCGCGGCGCGATGCGTTCCATCGCCTGCATGACGTCCTGCAACTTTACCATATAAGCTTTTCCTCCAATGCGGCGGCCTTTTCTCCAAGCGCGCGATACGCCGCCCCTTCCCTTGCACGCGCACTCTTTCCCATGCCTTCTCTCGCACGGCACACACGAGAAAGCAGCTGCTCGATATGTTCTTTCAAGAGCGGCGGCTTCTTTTGCCAAAGGCAAGGGCCGATCTCCAAGAGGATCGGCTCTGGCTTCTCCTTTTTCCCTCGCCTTGCCAGAAGGATCTCATAGAGCCTGCCGCCCGCACGCACAAGGCTTTCCTCCGCGACGTGCCAGCCGTTGTCATAGAGCCAGGTGCGAAGCTCCGCCGCATCGCTCTGCGGCTGCAGGACGAGGGTTTCCAGCGTCTGCAGCACGGCAGCACCGTCCGTGAGGATGCGCGCGATCAGCGAGCCTCCCATGCCCGCGACAGCGACGCTGTCGACCTCGCCAGGTGCAAGCGCCGCAAGACCATCACCGAGGCGCACCTCGACCATTTGCGCCAGCCCTGCCGTCCGCACGGCTCGCCGCGCCGCCTCAAAAGGCCCCTCGTTCACATCGACGGCGATCGCGTGTACAATCTTTCCCGCAACGACGAGAGCGAGCGGCAGTTTCGCATGATCGGTGCCGATGTCGGCAAGGCGTGCACCCAAAGGCACGAAAGCGGCGACGGCCGCAAGACGCTCATCGAGTTCTGGCACCGTCACCGCCCCTTTTCATCTTTTTCGGCATCCAATCAATCGAGAAAGTCCTTGAGCTTGCGGCTGCGGCTCGGATGCCGCAGCTTCCGGAGAGCCTTCGCCTCGATCTGACGGATGCGCTCGCGCGTCACGCCGAAGTTCTGTCCGACCTCTTCAAGCGTGCGCGCCCTGCCGTCGTCCAGACCGAAACGCAGGCGCAGGACGCGTTCCTCGCGCTCCGTCAACGTGTCGAGGACTTCTTCGAGCTGCTCTTTGAGGAGCATGAAGGATGCGGCCTCCGCCGGCGCAGGCGCGTCCTGATCCTCGATGAAGTCGCCGAGATGGGAGTCCTCTTCCTCGCCGATCGGCGTTTCTAAGGAAACCGGCTCCTGCGCAATCTTCATGATCTCGCGCACGCGCTCCACGCTGATCTCCATAGCCTCGGCGATTTCTTCGGGCGACGGCTCCCGGCCAAGCTGCTGCAGGAGCTGGCGTGAAACGCGAATGAGCTTATTGATCGTCTCGACCATGTGGACGGGGATGCGGATCGTACGCGCCTGATCGGCGATAGCCCGCGTGATCGCCTGCCGAATCCACCACGTCGCATAGGTACTGAACTTGTAGCCCTTGTTGTAGTCGAACTTCTCGACCGCCTTGATGAGGCCGAGATTCCCCTCCTGTATGAGATCGAGAAACAGCATGCCCCTGCCGACATAGCGCTTGGCAATGCTCACGACCAAACGCAGATTCGCCTCCGCCAATTCCTTCTGCGCTTCCTCGTCGCCCGCTTCCATGCGCTTGGCAAGAGCGATTTCCTCATCTGCGGAAAGGAGAGGCACGCGGCCGATCTCCTTCAGATACATGCGCACGGGATCGTCGATGCTGATGCCCTCGGGAATACTGAGATCGATATCCACTTCTTCCTCAGCCTTGTCCTCGTCTACCTCCGCTTGTGCACGGTTCGAATCATCCACAATCTCGATACCCTTGTTGCTGAACGTCTCGTAAAGGTCGTCGATTTCATCCGGCGTGAGTTCCTGCTCCTGCAATGCCGTCATCAGCTCGCCGTAAGTCAGCACGCCGCCGTTGCCCCGCCCTTTTGTGAGAAGGCTCGACACGATGGCAGAGCTCTGCGTCGGCTTCTTCTCCACGTCGAGAACCGTCTTGTTCGCTTTCTCAGCCATGGAATCGCGCCTCCTTTCTGCTGCTCATTTCGTCATGTCGGGCAAGGACGCCCGCTTGGGAAAATGCCTTTGTTTTGCTCATAGCCCTTCCATTTCGTTCTTTATTCGCTGAATCTGCGCTAATTCCTGCAAGAACCGCGCATCATTTTCCTTTTCCCATCGATCAGCGCGCCGCGTATGCTCCTCAAAGAGCTGCGCAAGATACGTCCTGCGCAAGCGTCTCATGGAGTCATCGTAAGCCTCCAGCGCGTCCATCGTCCCCGTGTCCTCGGCAAGCGATCGACTGATCTCCGTCGCGACCGCCTCGGAAAGCTCCGCCTGCGCACGCGCATCCGTCGGCCTCTCGCCCGCAAGATGAAGTCCATAGAGCCACGCGAGTGCCTTTGACTGTTCCTCTGTCGAAAAAGCCTCGAACGGCACGAGGGAGACAATATGCTCCGTGACAGCCGGATCATGCCACGCTGTCCGAAGCACGATCCGCCCTGCACGCTGCAGAATATCGTCCGCCTTTTTGAAGGCGCGTCGCGTCGTCTCTCGCACGGCAGCGGGCGGCGCAGAAGATCCTGCCGCCCGGCCAAGCTCGGCGCGTATGAGCCCTTCGTCGAGCGTCAGTTCACGCGCCGTGCGCACGATATAGCCATCAAGTTCCGCAGGGCTTTTCACCTCGGCGAGCACGGGCAGAAGCGCCGCGAGTGTATCGAGCCTGCCCTGCAGGCTCTCCTTGTCCGCCGTCTCCAATACGCGCACCATGCGGTACTCGATGAAGGGAAGCGCCGCTTCGACGAGTTTTCGAAAAGCCGCCTCGCCATGTTTTCGGATGTATTCGTCGGGATCTTTGCCGTCGGGCACGCGCAGCACCTTGACCATCGCCCCCGCCGCGCGCGCGACGGAAAGCGCGCGAAGCGTCGCCTCCTGTCCCGCCGCATCGCTGTCATAGCAGAAGCGCAGTTCCGGCGCATAGCGCAGCAGAAGCTTCGCCTGCTCTGCAGTAAAAGCTGTGCCGAGGGAGGCAACGACGTTCTCTATGCCCGCAGCCGCGACGGAAATCGCATCCATATAGCCCTCGACGACGACGGCGAATCCCGCGCGCGCGATAGCGCGATGCGCGCGATCGAGACCGAAGAGCAGACGTCGCTTGTTGAAGATCAGCGTCTCGGGCGAGTTCAGATACTTCGGCTCGCCGTCTCCCAAGATGCGTCCGCCGAACGCCACGACGCGCCCTCGCGCGTCGCGAATCGGGATGATCACGCGATTGCGGAAGCGGTCGTAATGACCCGCGCCCTTCTGCCGCTTCGCCGCCAAGCCGCTCTCTTCAAGGAGTGTGGCAGACACGCCGCGCTTCTCGAAGGCGACGGCGAGCTTGTCCCACGCGGGCGGCGCATAGCCGATGCCGAAAGCTTCGATGACGCTCTCGCCGATGCCGCGCCCCGCGAGGTAAGCCTTCGCCGCCTCGCCGTAATGCGTCTTGGTCAGACAGTTGTGAAAAAAGGCCTGCGCCATCTCATGCACGCGGCGAAGTTCCTCCACCTTCTTGTCACGCGCGATTTCCGCTGCGCTTCTCTCTCTCTCGGGCAAAGGAATATTGAGCTTTTCCGCCTGCAGTTTGATTGCCTCGAAATAGGGGATGTTCTCGATAAGCGAGAGGAACTTGAATACGTTTCCTCCGACGTGACAGCCGAAACAATAAAAAAATCCCTGCTCGGGAACTACCGAAAAAGACGGCGTGTTCTCGTGGTGAAACGGGCAGCAGCCCCAATAACGATTTCCTTTTTTCTTTAACGCGACATAGGAGGAAACGACGGCAACGATGTCGGAATCTGCGCGTACGCGCTCGACAAAGGCGTCCATCGCCTCATTCCTCATGCTTTTTCACCCTTCGCTGCTCCCTCTCCTTGATTTTCTGTGATTTTTCTACCGTCTTGAAACGAACGAGCCACGCGGAACATCCACTCAAATTCCACTAAATTTTATATTCCCTATAAATTGAAAATATCCTCTTTTTTTCCGTTACGCCAAAAAATTTTGCCGAAATCTGCTGCAGCGGTACAAGCACCAAAAACCACAAAAGTTCCGTCCTGAAAATCACGCATCGCCCGGCACGGAAAAGCCGACGGGTGGCATGAAGATGCGTGCGAACGTATGCACGGCATAGTTGTCACTGAGTCCCGCCACATAGTCGACGACGGTCTGCTGCCTGCCCCAGCGCGTTTCATAGCGGCGAAACTCCTCGGGCAGTTCCTCGAAATTCTCCATGTAGTGCGCGTAAAGCTCGCGCAGCACGAATACCGCCTGCTTCCTCTCACGCGCCAGCCGCTCCGAATGGTAGATATGCTCGAACATGAAGGCCCGAAAAGCATCCATGATCTCCTGCATGGCAGGAGAGAGCGCAATGTCCTCCCGCTTCTCTGAATGCACAATGAGGTCGGAGACCATGCCCGTGATCATCTCCGACGTCGTATGCCCGAGCTTCGCGTAAACGAGCGTCGGCAGATCGCCCGCCTCAAGCATACCCGCGCGCAGACTGTCGTCGTAATCGTGGCAAAGGTAGGCGATGCGGTCGGCAATGCGCACAATGCGCCCTTCAAGTGTCTTCGGCAAGTGCTTTCCCGTGTGGTTGACGATGCCGTCCTTGACCTCGAAGGTCAGATTGAGACCCGCGCCATCGCGCTCCAAATACTCGACGACGCGCAGACTCTGCTCGTTGTGCGCGAAGTGTCCGATGATCTCCGCCATCGCTGCCTCGCCCGCATGACCAAAAGGCGTATGACCGACATCGTGACCGAGTGCGATCGCCTCCGTCAGATCTTCGTTGAGGCAAAGCCCTCGCGCGATCGTGCGGGCGATCTGCGACACCTCCAAGCTGTGCGTCATGCGCGTACGGTAGTGATCACCCGAGACGATGTAAACCTGCGTCTTGCGCTTCAGACGCCGGAACGCTTTCGAGTGCAGGATGCGGTCGCGGTCGCGCTGAAAGTCCGTGCGGAAAGGGCACGGTACGATCGGTGCTCGCCGCCGGCTCTCCCTGCTCTTCGCCGCAAGGGGGGAAAGTATTTCATACTCCAACGCCTCACGTTTTTCCCGTATCGTCATTTGTCCGCCTCCTCTTCCTGCTTCTCCTCCATTATATGATGAAATAATACGGCAAGAACACTGCTTTATCCTGCTGAAACTTAGCCTTTAAGGAAAATTCGCTGGAAAAACCCGCCTTCATGCTGTATGATAGAAAAAGGACCTGCATGGAAAATACTTTTCCCGCCCATGAAAGGAAGCGTCTTTATGAAAAAAAACCTTGTTTCGGTTCTCATGATGTTCGTTCTGCTCACCCTGAGCGCGACGGCTCTTGCCGCACCGAACTTCTCCTTTGATTCCTACCGTCTCGACTTCTCCTCGGGACGCTGCGTCTTCGACGGCAACATCCGCATCGTTGCCAACGGCTGCACCTTCCAGGCCGACCATGCCGAGGTCGACCTTGCGACGGCGCTCAAGTACCTGAAAAACGGCGCTTTCGATGCCCAGAGCGGCGTCAACTCCCCCGATTTCGAGGTCTGGTGCGAGGGCAATGTCAGCGTCTCACAGGACGGCTTGAAACTCACGGGCGACAAGGCTCATGTCATCGGCAAGACGCACGAGGCTGTCGTCGAAGGCAACGTCTTCCTTGAGCGCCCCAAGGTCACGATTCAGTCGGACAGCGGCCTCTTCAACTGGGACACTCAGGTCGCACAGTTCGACGACAACGTGAGGATTCGCCAAGGCAAGCGCGAGATCAAGGCGGAGCACGCCTTCTACGACGTCGCCAAGGACGAGCTGCTCTAAGCTGCAGTACACGACCTTCTTCACACCGCACCGTCGAAACGAACACGAGATTTCACAAACTGAAGCCCACCCATTCCTCTTACTCACGGGGACTGGGCGGGCTTTTTTGGCGTCTGCCCAACGACTCGTTGAACATTGACTCGGCAATATCGTTACGTTTTTCCCTCTGCCTGTGTGGATTCGGGGAAGAACTGCACCTGTACACGGCGCTGCGCCTTAGTGGAAATCCATTCGGTCAAACGAGCACGCAACGCTTCGTCCATATTGGCCTTCAAGTATATAAAAGCAATCGGCATTTCACTCAGAGAATCCGATGGATCTGCAGTCGCAGCAGGGCCGCGCACACTCCCAACGGCGATGCGGGAGATTTCCGGGAACACGATACGTGCCTCACGATTCCAGTCCAATATATAAGTGCCCTGCTTTTCACTTTCCTCTCGAGCAGATTTGAGTGCGGTCACTGTCTGTTGTTCCTGTACGGAAGGAATGGCTCTTTTTTCAACCTCGCTGAGTCTCTGATCGATCATCGCCTCCATCTTTTCCCGCTCTTCCACCGTTTCTGCAGAAAAAACCTCCAGACGGAAAGGTTTGAGATATGCCTTTTCATGCAGTTTCTCCGTCAATACCGTCAAATCATCCTCCGATATTCCGGCAATCGTAAATACCGTCAATATTTTCTTCTCACTATCCAAGGTATAGGAGATCGCCAGATGAGGCGGCACTTTGAAATTCTCCTCGATATAAATCTTCGCCTGCTCGCTCTCCAGATTTTCCTGCACGCTCTGATACGCAAAGAAACAACTGGGCAATGTGACAAGTATGGCAAATGTCAGCAGGTAGCGTTTCTGTCTTGAAAATTCCACGGAGTCCCGCTTGATCTTGGATGGAATGTCAATGATTTTCAGGACACTGAATGCGGTCAAACAGATAAAGAAACTATTGATGAAGAAAAGATATAACGCACCTACGGTATATGCAGTCACACCCGTAGCAATGCCGTATCCTGCGGTACAGAGAGGAGGCATGAGAGCCGTCGCAATCGCAACGCCGGGGATGACATTTCCACCTTCTTTACGTGTTATACCGATGATGCCTGCCAGTCCACCGAAAACAGCGATCAAAACATCCCAGATGGTCGGTGATGTCCGTGCAAGCAGTTCCGACGAAGGTGTAGCTATGGGCGTAAGGGAAAAATAAAGTGCCGATGTGGCAACCGAAATGAGCACTTGGGCCAACAGACTGCCTGCACTAGAGCGGATATATGTGCTGTCATACCGGGCAAGGCCATAGCCGATACCCAAGATCGACCCCATCAGCGGAGAGATCAGCATCGCGCCGATGACGACCGCCGTGCTGTCCATGTTGAGTCCGATGGAGGCGATAAAGATGGCCAATATCAGCACACAGAGATTCGTCCCCCGAAATCGCACGCCGGCGTTGATCCGATCTGTAATTTCCCGTATCGACGCGATGTCGCCATGCAAATCAAAAAAATCTTTCAGCTTATTCCAAACCAAACAAACCATCTCCTTCGTCTGGGCATCGGGATACTTTCATTATATAGAAGCATACCATGTTTCATGAATATTTTCGAGCCCTTCACCATCATATCGAACCTCCCAGCTCAAAAACCGTCAGCCCGGTAAGAAGTCGTACAATCTAACTTTTCCAGCAGAAAAGCATGTGTATAGAAAGAAGTATACTATAAGAGCATAGACAGGACCCGCATGCAAAAGGAGCTGCCGTAAAGCAGCTCCTTTTTGCATGCGAGTCCTGTGGGTAATTCCCAAAGGCCTCTTAATGTTCCTTCATCCAAGCGTTCAAGCAAATTCCAGATACTTCTCGCCCGTACCGTACTTCTCAATGACGTAGTCGAGATCCTTGTCGCCCCTGCCGCTGAGATTGACGAGGATCGAGCCCGTATCCATCTCCTTGGCGCGGCGCATGGCGTAGGCGACCGCATGAGAGCTTTCGAGCGCGGGGATGATTCCCTCGTAGCGCGAAAGTTTGAAGAAGGCGCCGATCGCCTCCTCGTCCGTCGCCGTATCGTACTTGACGCGCCCAATCTCGCGCAAAAAGGCGTGCTCGGGGCCGACGGATGGGTAGTCGAGTCCGCTTGCTACCGAATACACAGGAGCCGGCTCGCCCGCCGCGTCCTTGAGCATGATACTGTCAAAGCCGTGCATGACGCCCTCTTCGCCATACGACATGGACGCCGCATGATCGCCGAGCTTCTTGCCAAGCCCCAGAGGCTCGACGCCGACGATCTCCACAGGATCGTCGAGGAACGGCACGAACATGCCGATAGCGTTGCTGCCGCCGCCCACACATGCCGTCACGACATCGGGCAGGAACCCCATCATCTCCTTGAACTGTTCGCGCGCCTCGATGCCGACGACCGTCTGGAAATCGCGCACCATCATCGGGAACGGATGTGGTCCGACAGCAGAGCCGATGCAGTAGATCGTCTCCTTATAGTTCGCCAGATAATCCTCAAAAGCCGCATCGACAGCTTCCTTGAGCGTCTTCGCACCGCGCGAGACGGGCACGACCTTCGCGCCGAGCACCTTCATGCGCGCCACATTCGGCGCCTGCTTCTTGATGTCGACCTCGCCCATGTAGATCGTGCAGTCGAGCCCGAAGAAGGCCGCCGCCGTCGCGAGCGCCACGCCGTGCTGTCCCGCGCCCGTCTCAGCAATGATGCGCTTCTTGCCCATGAACTTCGCCAGAAGCCCCTCGCCCATGCAGTGATTGAGCTTGTGCGCACCCGAGTGGTTCAAATCCTCACGCTTCAAATAAATCTGGCAATTGCCGATCTTGCGCGAAAGGCGCTCGCAGTGGTAGACGGGCGTCGGCCGCCCTTGAAACTCGCGGCGTATGCGCCGCAGCTCATTGATGAACTGCGAAGAATGGCAAATCGTCAGATACGCCTCGTTGATTTCCGCAAAAGCAGGCACGAGTTCTTCTGGCAGGTAGGCGCCGCCGAACTTGCCGAAACGCCCCTCCTTGTTCGGATATTCCTTGAGATAACGCTTGAAATCCATACATCTTCCTCACTTTACCTGATTCAATTTCTCGGCGAGCACCGCTGCGGAGTCGTCGCCTCTAAGGCAGGTCATGACCGGCTGTGCGCCGAGCATGACGACGTTTCCGTCCGCATAGGCACTCTCCTTGTTATGCCCGTTGTGGTATGCCGCCGCCAAGTTTCCCTGCACGAAGTAGGCGCGCTCGGCGCTCGACATATTGTCGGTCTCAGCGGGAACGACGAATTGTTTGCCCTTGACATAAACGACGCCGTCCTTGACCTCGACATGACCGCCGCTGTACTCCTTGACGCTCTGCATGTACTTGTCACGGCGCTCCTTGTTCGTCGGATGATCGGACGGATCGAACATCTCGCTGACGAAATTCTGCCGATTGTCGCCCATCTGCTCCATGAAGCGCTGCCAGACGGCGGCTGCAGCACCGGGATTGTACCCCGCGTCCGTGATGTACTTGAGTGCAAGTCCGTCTGCTTCCCATTCGTGCGCACGGCCGATCGACACCTGGTTGATCTGCGTGACAACCGTATTGAGCACGACGTTTCTAACCGCCGACGCATTCGTCATATCGGCAAGAACCTGCGCACCGATCGCCACGTCGATCTTCTTGCGCCAACCATCCGCCACATGGTTCTTCATTCCATGCCCCATCTCATGCCCCAAGACGACGGCAATTTCGTCCTCATTCTGCAGATAATAGAAAAGTCCGCGGTTGATCGACATCACATGACCGAGCGAACAAAAGGCATTGAAGGTGTCGTCCTGATTAATGAACCAAAGAAACGGCTTGTCGCGGACAGAAGGATCGCTCTTAGCGATACCAGCCGAAACGCGTTCAATCGCACGGCTGCAAAGTCCCTCCCACGGAGAATATTCTTCTACGCCAAGCTCTTCTTGGTACGAGGCGAAAAGCGCCTGCCGCCCCTCCTCCGTCTGGTCGAGTTCCTTGATTTGATTCTCCGCCTCAGCCTTTGCCTGGAAGCCGCCTATGACCGTACCGATGAGATCGCCCCAACCCGCATCCGCCACAGGAGCAGGCTGCAGGGCGAAGCTTCCTCCGAAGGCGAGCACGCCCGCTGCGAGTCCGGCTGCCACACGTTTTTTCCAAGTATTCATTTTCATCATCTCCCTTGCTTTCATCAAGAAGCGGCTACGCATAAACCCATAAACAATAGTTTACTCTTTAACACCTTTTCGACGATATTCGATGAAAATCCTTTTTCGGTAAAAAAACAAGACCTGCGACCATCTTTTTGCAAAGATTGCACCGCAAGTCTCTATCTTCACAAACATACCTTTCGTCTCTGCGAGGTCTCTGATTCTCTAGCGCTTGTTGTGCACCGTCGGCGCCAGGAAACGGATCGATGAACCGCACAGGAGACGGCGAAGATCGGCCGCGCTCTCAGCAGGAATCACGGCGCTGCTGCCGCAATTCCTACACTCTAGGAACACGGACGCGCCATCGACCTGTGCGATGAAATCATGACTGCCGCACGGGCAGACGACATCGCCCGCAGCGACAAACTCATGCACACGGTTGACCGCCTCAAGAAGAAGCTGCTGCTTGCCGATGAAATTTGCGCCGTCAGCAGGATGAAGCCTGTCAAACTCTGCCTGATTGAACGCCAAAAGTTCCTCGATGCGACGGCGCTTTCCGATGTAGCCCAGTTCGAAGCGATCTCGACTGCAATAGACCTTCTCAAGATCCATGTGCCTGAGCTGCGCGAGACTGCAGGCAATCACATGCTCCTTATTGCAGGCGACGCACGGCACATGGACCTCAAAGCAGCCCTTGTCCCCACGCACCAGCAGCGCCTGCTCGTGCCCGCAGCCTGCACAGCGAAGAGAGAAGCGCTTTACGCCGAGAAAATACGGCACATCGTGCACATGAATCTTGCCGCAGCGCTGACAATAAAACGCCATAGAACAAACAACACTACCGACGAGCATAGCAGTTCCTCACCCTCCTCGCGAATTTCTCTCAAAAAATGTCAAATCTTCTCTGTTCGCTGAAACACTTCGTCGCGGAAAGAAAAAATCCTTCCTAAAAGGCGAGCATCCTCTTCATTAAAATTAACGCATGCTTTTCTCTATCTTTTTCAACAATCATCCAAGGAAGCACACAAAAAAGCACCGCCCGACTGGACGGTGCTGCTTCTGCCTTATGGTGACGCGTACGGGATTCGAACCCGTGAAGCCGCCGTGAAAGGGCGGTGTCTTAACCACTTGACCAACGCGCCGAGAATGGCTCCTCGAGCAGGGATCGAACCTGCGACAACCTGATTAACAGTCAGGCGCTCTACCTACTGAGCTATCGAGGAATCATGCGGTGCTCATGCACCAGCAAGGGATATTATACACGATTATGAAAGGGGGCGCAAGCATTATTTTTACAACTTCCCACTTTTTCCGGCAATGCGCACAGACCCTCGTCATTTCATATGCTCTTCCTCATACCTTGCGATGGTTTCGCGCCGCTCAGCATACTTGCCTCCAAGCGGCTCATAGGAGAGCCACGTCTTTGCTATCTCCCAGGCCATATGGTTCGCTATGACGCGCTGCCCCATGCAGAGGATGTTAGCGTCATTGTGCGTACGCGTCATACGAGCCGTAAACAGGTCGTGCACGACGACGGCACGCGCTCCCTTGACCTTGTTCGCCATGATGCACATCGCCGCACCCGTGCCGCAGACGAGGATGCCAAGCTTCCCTTCGCCCTTCGCCACCTCTTCCGCCACCTTTTGCGCATAAGGCTGCGTGTTGCAGGACGCTTCATCATACGTGCCCGCATCCTCGACGCTGCAGCCCGCTTCCGTCAACTGCTGCAGCAAAAACTGCTTCATGGGATAGCCCGCATGATCTGCGCCTATGACGATTGTTTTCTTCATCGAAGTACCTCCCTTGATCCGGCTATTGAGTCCCTTTTATTCATTCGCAGTTATTTCCAATTTCCCTGCCACAAAATTAAATATTGCATTTTCCCCCCATCCATGCTAATATACTACAGTATAATTTCCTTCAAGGGAGGTGAAACATTTGCCGAACATCAAAGCATCCATCCGCAGCGTCAAGAAGGATGAGAAGCGCCGCGCCAAGAACGCTGCGGAGAAGTCCCGCGTTCGTACGGCTTCCCGCCATGTACTCGACGCCGTTGAGGCAGGAAACGCTGATGAAGCGAAGTCCTTCCTGAAGGCTGCCTGCAAGACGATCGATCAGGCTGCAGCGAACCATGTGTTCCACAAGAACTGCGCTGCCCGCAAGAAGTCGCGCCTTGCCCGCAAGGTCAACGCCATGGCGTAGACTCACCAGCGACACGATAGAATCCCATCTCCATAAGCAACGCGAAAACGCATTGCTTATGGAGATGGGATTTTTCTATGCCCGAAACATTGCGTAAAAAACACTGCCCCATTTCCACTCATCAATCTACAGCCGCCTGAAAGACCGCCTCGACACAACGCTTGCACTCTTCATAGCTCTCGCCGGGCTTCGCCTCATAAAGCTTCACACCATCTACGAACATCGAAGGTACATAGTAATAATCCTTGGCAAAAGGCAGCGCCCTCTCTTTCTCACGAGTTTCCTCGATCCATTCGACGGGAACCGCCTCGTAGGCCGAATACGCCTTTTCCAATTCGTCCATCGCTCGCGCCGCGTTGCGGCAATACGGACAACCTTCCATGTAGAGCACCGTAATCTTCTTCAATCGAATGACCGCCTTCCCTTAAAGAGTCTTTTCGTCCGACAAAAAATCCCACGACGAAACACGTCGTCTCTTCTATATTATATCCATTTCTTCTACATTTGCAAAAAGAATAAACATCAGAAAATTCCACCAAAATACCCAGAGTAAAACCGACCTTTCCACAAGGATTTCTTGTTCACACAATAGAATTAGTTTCATAGATACACTTGTATAGTTGTACAGTCATACGAAGGAGGAGATGCATCATGGGTTTGATCCAAGCTGCTATGGGCGCCGCCGGTGGCGTCATGTCCGATCAATGGAAAGAGTTTTTCTACTGCGACAGCCTCGACAAAGATTCGC
Source organism: Selenomonas sp. CM52 (assembly GCF_000292955.1). Taxonomy (NCBI): domain Bacteria; kingdom Bacillati; phylum Bacillota; class Negativicutes; order Selenomonadales; family Selenomonadaceae; genus Selenomonas; species Selenomonas sp. CM52. The sequence continues at coordinate 35,908 of NZ_ALNM01000009.1, read as the reverse complement.
TCGTCGCCAAGGGGCAGAAGCGTGCGAGCGCACGCGGGCGCAGCTCCAACACCTCGGGCGAGGAGAACATCATCTCGAACGGCTCCATCATCGCCGTCAACGAAGGCCAGTGCATGATCATCGTAGAGCAGGGAAAGGTCGTCGAGGTCTGCGCACAGCCCGGTGAATTCACCTACGACAACTCGACCGAGCCGACGATCTTCGGCGGCGACCTCGCAAGCGACCTCAAAGCGGTATTCCAAAACATTGGCAAGCGCTTCACCTTCGGCGGCGATGCGCCGAAAGACCAGCGCATCTACTACTTCAATACGAAAGAGATCATGGGCAACAAGTACGGCACGCCGCAGTCCATCCAGTTCGAGACGATGATCGGCCAGTACATGATGAACGTGAACATCCGCTGCTTTGGCGAATACAGCTACCGCATCACAAACCCCATCCTCTTCTACACGAACGTCTGCGGTAACGTCGAGGACGTCTACACGAAAAGCGAAATTGACTCCCAGCTCAAGAGTGAACTTCTGACGGCGCTGCAGCCCGCTTTCGGGCGCATCGCCGCCAAAGGAATCCGCTACACGCAGCTCATCAATTACACACGCGACATCAAGAACGAGCTGTCGGCAGAGCTTTCCGAGGACTGGGGCAAAAAGCGCGGCATCGAGATCGTTTCCTTCGGCGTGTCGAGCGTCAAGGCGGACGAAGAGGACGAGAAGCGCATCAAGGAGATCCAGGACAGCGCCATCATGAGTGACCCAAACCTGCGTGCCGGCCGCCTCGCGACGGCGACGGCGGATGCCATGCGCACGGCAGCGGGCAACGAAGCCGGCATGGGCGGCGCCTTCGGCTTCATGGGCATGGGCATGGCGGGAAACGCCGGCGCCGGAGCCATGGGTGCTTTCGGCCCTGCGGGCGGCCAAGCGCCGCAGGGCAACCCGCTCGCGCCACAGCAGTCGCCGCAGCCGCCGCAGCAACAAGCCGCCACCGGCGGATGGAACTGCTCGTGCGGTCAGACAGGCAACATGGGCAAGTTCTGCGCGGGATGCGGCAAGCCACAGCCCGCGCCTGCAGGCTCTTGGAACTGCAGCTGCGGCCAGTCGGGCAATACGGGCAAGTTCTGCGCGAACTGCGGCAAGCCTCAGCCGGCAGCAGACGGCTGGCAGTGCAGCTGCGGCGCGACAAACCAGGGCCGCTTCTGCGCGAACTGCGGCAAGCCGAAACCCGCAGGTGCACCGCTCTACCGCTGCGACAAATGCGGCTGGCAGCCCAAAGATCCAACGAATCCGCCGAAGTTCTGCCCCGAGTGCGGCGACGCCTTCGACGAGAACGACTTGCAGTAAGCAATATTCCAACGAGTAAGTGAGGTGAAGCAAATGCCCGATACATCGGTAAGCTACAAATGCCCCAACTGCGGCGCACCGCTCTCCCTCCTGCCCGGTCACGACCATGTGACCTGCGAGTACTGCTCGACGGAGCTTGAGATCGCGACCGTCGAAGCGCTCTTCGAGCGCGAGCAGGAAAAGGCGCGTCTTGCCGCAGAAGCGCGCGACTCGCGCTGGAACACAGAGAATGCAGGCGGCGAATGGGATGAGCAGGACGCCGCCACCATGAAGGTGCAGACATGCTCATCGTGCGGCGCGGAGCTGGTCTCTGACGGCAACACGATGGCGACGGAATGCGCTTACTGCGGCAGCCCAAACATGCTGCCGCAGCAATTCTCCGGCATGCTGCGCCCCGATTTCGTCATCCCATTCAAGAAAACGAAGGACGAAGCCATCGCTGCCCTCAAAAAGTTCTACGAGAAGCGCTACCTCTTGCCCGACTCCTTCAAATCGAACAACCGCATCAAAGAAATCCAGGCGATGTACGTGCCGTTCTGGCTCTTCGACTCTGCCATCATGGCAAGCGCCTCCTTCCGCGCGGAAAGGGACAACATCTACGAGACGGCGGACGAGATCATCACGGAAACGAGCGTCTACGACTGCGAGCGCACAGGCTCGATGAAGTTCGAGCGCATTCCCGTCGACGGCAGCGAACGCATGGACGATACCTACATGGAGAGCATCGAACCATTCAACTACAGCGAACTCGTGCCCTTCTCGGCCGCCTACTTCACGGGCTTCCTCGCTGAGAAGTACGACGTCGACGCCGAGGCCTCCGCGCCGCGCGCCGACAAGCGCGTGACGGAAAGCGCCCTCGGCGTCCTCGAAAGCACCGTCGAAGGCTACGACCGCTGCTCGCTCGATGGCGAGCCGTGCATCATCAAAGAGGACGGCACCGTCAGCTACGCTATGGTGCCCGTCTGGATTCTCACAACGAAGTACGAGGGCAAGCCCTACACCTTCATGATGAACGGACAGACAGGCAAGGTCATCGGCTCCTTGCCCATCGACAAGCGGAAGGCGACGCTCTATCCCCTCGCCGCCTCACTCATCAGCGTGCCGATTCTCTACTTCATCGCGAAATTCCTTTTGGGAACAATATGAGGAGGGCTGCACATGAAACGTGAACAAAGAAACTTCTTCAGCGCCGTCCTCCTCTCCCTCATCCTTTTGCTCGCACTCGCCGCCCCCGCCTTGAGCGAGGCGGCTGAAAAGAGTCGCGCACAGGCGGACGCATGCGTCATGGATGATGCGGGACTCTTGAGCGATGCGGACGAATCCTCACTCGAAAAGACGCTTGCCGACATCGGAACGGCACACAAAGCGCGTATCGTCGTCTACACAGTCAAAGACCTCAAGGGGGAGAAAGCGGGCACAGTCGCGAACAGATTCGCTGACAAATTCGCAGTAGGCACGGAAAATGGCGCCCTCGTTCTCCTTGTCGCGCCGAAAGAGCGCGACTGGTATCTCGCGACAGACAAGAAGATGAAGAGCCGCATCACCGACGACATCGGTACGGACTACCTTTCGGGCAAGGTCCTGCCGTCGTTCAAGAAGGACGACTATGCGGCGGGATTCAAAGCCTACGCCGCTGCAGCTGATGAAATGCTCACCTACTATGAAAAGGAAGGCAAACCCTTCGACCCCAAGGCAGGTTTCAGCTTCATCGCCCTAGGCATCGCCGTCGTGCTCGCAGGCGGTGTATTCTACCTCGTGCGCAGCAGCCTCATCGCCTCGATGAGCAACGTCACCTCGGCAACGGAAGCCGACGCCTATCTGAGTCACGAAGGACTGCATCTGACAGAAAACCGCGACTCCTTCCTCTACATGAACGTCACACGGCACGAAAAGCCCAAAAAGCAAGGAAAAGACACTTCGAGCCGCGATGAAAGCCACGGCGGTGGTGGCGGGAAATATTGACATAAAAAAAGCCCGCGAAAGCGGGCTTTTCCTTTGTCTTACTCCTGCATCAAAACGAAAAATGGATGCCTTCCCGCGCAAACGATTCCTCATTGATGCGCTTTTGCGGCTCCTTGGAAAGACTCTGCCCCAGGAAGCGCGCACCCGCATGCTCGATCTCAAAGAATGCCGCCATGGGAAAATCGCTCTTGTAGACGCCAAAGGTGCGAATGAGCCCCCACGTCGCGGGACTCTCAAACGTCGAGGAAAACTCCCCCGTACGCTCGCCGAAGTAAGGACGGCTCAGCCAGTGCTCGAACTGCTCCGCCGTCAGGAAGAAGCAGCCTGAATGTGGATTGCGCGCCTTGACGAAGCGCACGTTGCCACCGGGCATGGAAGCCATCAAGACGGGACGCTCGGCAAAGTCGATGTACTTCTGCGCGAAGGAAAGACGCTCCACAAGCTCGCTTCCCGCCTCAAAACCGTCTGTCTCCACATACCCTTTGGGAAATACACACTGCTCATTGTACTCGAAGCGATGCGGCAAAAGCACGGCTTCCGCACCGAAGAGCGCATCGAACCACGCGAGCTTTTGGAAGAACAGTGGATCGTGCACGACGAGGTCATCCTCCATGTAGCAGTAGTAGTCGTATTCGCCGCGTCTCTCCTTAAGTACATCCTGACAGGTGAACCCCAGGAGCTTCGGATCGACATCGGGAAAATCCCTTCGTTCGTACATGCCCTGCGGCAAGCCAAGCCGATCGAGCACATGACGCTCGCCCGCCGTCGAGAGCACGATATCGACCCTGGTATGAAGCGCCTCGTTCGCTGCATAGTAGTTTGCCAAAGAGCGTGCAATCGGCCTGCCCGCCTGCAAATCGGCATCCGTGAAGCGCGAGCCGTCTGCATTCTGCAGATCGTAGCGGCAATATGCCTGCGGACTTTCAAACAGGGTTTTCAGATGAACGATGAGTTTACGAAGATTCCCTGCCTTGCGCTCAGGGTCGCCGTTCGAAGCATAGATGCCTTGTGGGTCATGTGCATAGTAATGCGGTATTGTCACGAGTATTTTCATTGCTTCCTCCTAAGCGCGCAAGACGAAGTACGCGATCTCGGGCGGGCAGCCGAGGCGGTACGGAAACCAACTGCCATTGCCTGAGTGGACGTAGCCCGTCGTCTTCCCCTTCTCGACGATGCCGCGCGTGTACTTGAACACAGGGAAGAGCGGCAGGCCGAAGATGCCGAACTGCGAGCCGTGCGTGTGCCCCGTGAGCACGAGACGTGCGCCGTACTCAGCGCCATCATCGATGAACTCGGGATGATGCGCGAGCAGCACGGTCACGGCGTTTTCTGGAATCGTTTCGAGCGCCGCCTTCGCGTACATCGCCTTCTCGCGCTGGAATGCCTCGGCATCGAGCCTTTTCCTGTACTCCGACATCGGGTAGTCGACGCCCGCGAAGTAGAGCGGCTGCGCTCCCTGCCTCACGCACTGCGCCTCATTTTTCAAAAAGTGAATCTTCGACGTCGCCAGCGCTTCTTCTACGAGCGCAATGCCGCGTATATGCTCGTGATTGCCGTGGCAGTACCATATACCGTCAGGAAAGGCGGCGGCAAAGCCGTCGATCAGGCGCACGGCGTCCACCGTCCAATCGGGATGATCGAAGATGTCGCCCGTCAGCAAGAGTGCGTCGGGAGCAGCGTCGGCGACCTGCTGCAAAAGGCTCTTCAGCCGCTCAAGCGAGAAAAACATGCCGAGATGCACGTCGCTGAGCTGGGCGACCGTATAGCCCGCGAGTGCCGGCGCCGCAACGGGGATGTCGTAGCGACGCTCAACCGTCGCATTCCGCTCGTAGAGATTGCCGTAGAGCGCCGCACCGAGCGCCGCCGCAGGATACGCGCCCGCCGCCTTCAAGACCCTGCGCCGCCCCGCATCCTCGGGAACGGCGAGCGTCCTGCGATAGACGGCACGAAGGACGACGGCTGCCAACACAAAGAAAAACAAGAACATCAAAGAGAGGAAGAAGACAGAAGCCAGAGAAATCGTCGCACCGTCCGAAAGAAACGCCGCGAGCGGATTGCGCCGCAAGAAGAAGGATGCCGACGCGACGGTGAACACGACGCCGACCAGCACGCGACAAATAAACAGCGCACGCTCGGCGAGAAGATAGCGCAGCGCCCAAAGCGCCGCCACGGTGAACACTGCAAGAACGGTGATCAAAATGATGAGAAAGGAGACCAAGCTGCACCTCCGAAAGTCAAACAGATGATATCGCAGACATTATAGCACAAACGGACGGAGAAACATACTCATGTACCCCTTTCTCTTGAATGAATCTCCGTTCTCCTCTATAATGATAAAAGAAAACATATTTTCCAAGAAAAGGAGATGCTGCCATGAACGCCGACCCCAAGAGTCTCGAACTCGCGACGCGCGAGAAGATCGACCGCGTGCTTGAGGCTCATTCCTACGACCCGACGCAGATCGTCGGCATCCTGCTCGACGTGCAGGACCTCTTCGAGCGCCACTATGTGCCCGAGCCTGCCGCCTACTACGTGGCGGAGAAACTGCCGCTGAAGATCTCTCTGATCTACGACTGTCTGACCTTCTACGCAAGCCTGTCGCCTGTGCCGCGCGCCAAATACCCCATCCAAGTGTGCGACTCTGTCGTCTGTCGCATCAACGAGAACGAAACGCTTTTCTCTGCGCTCAAGAGCCTCCTCGGCATCGACATCGGCGAAGTCACCTACGACGGACGCTTCACGCTCGAAAAGACGCCGTGCTTCGGCGCTTGTGACATCGCGCCCGCCGTGCGCGTCAACGGCGAAGTCTACGGGCATCTTGACAGCCGCGAGAAGATCGAGGAACTTTTGCACACGCTGCAGTAAGCGGCCTGCACATCTTCACCGAACCTGCGCTGCAAGAGCGCTCCACCCCTTGCAGCCGCGCCTTTTCTCTGCGAGGCGCACAAAAAGGACCGGAAACAAAACGACATCCACACGAAAGGAGACTATATGAGCAAGGTTTCTTTCATGACAAAGAACTTCCACCGCTACGATCCCATGTCCATCGAATCCTACCTGGCGATTGGCGGCTTCAACGCCCTCAAAAAGGCCGTGACAATGGACGGCGAGGACATCGCCTCCCTTCTCTCCGAAGCCCAGATCAAGGGGCGCGGCGGCGCCGCCTACCCCATGGGACGCAAGTGGTCGCAGGCGCGCGCCGTCAAGGGCGAGCACAAAGTCATCATCTGCAACGCCGACGAGGGCGAGCCATGCACCTTCAAGGATCGTGAACTGATCACGAACGACCCCTTCAACCTCATTGAGGCCATGACGATCGGCGCCTGGAGCATCCGCGCACAGGATGGCTACATCTACCTGCGCGAAGAATACGCGCACCTTCGCTCGCGCCTCAAGAACGCCATTGAAGAGGCGGAGCGCTGCGGCTTCCTCGGCAAGAACATCCTCGGCAAGGAAGGCTTCGACTTTCACATCCACCTCCGCTCAGGCGCGGGCGCTTACGTCTGCGGCGAGGGCACGGCTCTCATCCGCTCCATCGAGGGCAAGGCGGGCCGGCCGCGCATGAAGCCGCCCTTCATCAAGCAGAGCGGTCTCTTCGCACTGCCGACGTGTGTCAACAACGTCGAGAGCCTTTCCATCGTGCCGCATCTCCTCCTCGACGACAAGAAGGAATACATCAGCTACGGCTCGGGCGAATCCCTCGGCACGAAGCTCGTCTCCGTCGGCGGCAACGTCAACCGTCCTGCCGTCTTTGAGATCCCCTTCGGTACGACCGTGCGCGAAATCATCTATGACCTTGCGGGCGGCATCCAGGGCGGCCGACGAATCCGCCTCATCCAGTTCGGCGGCGCGTCGGGCAAGATCGCCGACGAATCCATCCTCGACGTCCCCTACACCTACGACGACCTCAAGGCGGCCGGCGTGACCGTAGGCTCGGGCGCGATTCTCGTCGTCGACGAGCGCACGAGCGTCCTCGACTTTCTGCGCATGACGCAGGCGTTCTTCTCGCACGAGAGCTGCGGCCAGTGTACGCCGTGCCGCGAGGGCGTCCTCCACATCAAGCTCATCTTGGAAAAGTTCGCGCAAGGAACAGCGACGGAAAAGGATCTCGAAAACATGAAGATGATCGCGCGCATCATGCCCATGTCCGCCCTCTGCGGCCTAGGCGAAAGCGCCGAAAACGCCCTTTCCGCCGCCTTCAAGCTCTTCCCTGAAACATTCCGGATCGGAGGCGTACACTGATGGCAGAAGAAAGAGAACTCGTACACCTGAAAATCAACAACATCCCCGTCGAAGTCCCCAAGGGCACGAAGATCATCGATGCCGCACGCAAGGTGCACATCAATATCCCGCATCTCTGCTACCACCCCGATCAGCGCGTCAAGGCTCGCTGCCGCATCTGCTCCATCGAGGTCACGGGCAGCCGCCGCCTCATGGCAGCGTGCGCGACCGAGGTCTGGGAAGGCATGGAAGTCCATACGGACACGCAGATCGTGCGCGACACGCAGATCGCCATCCTGCAGCTCATCCTCGCCAACCACAACCAGGACTGCCTGAACTGTCCGCGCAACCACCGCTGTGACCTGCAGGAGCTTTGCAGTCGCTTCAACATCGGCCATACGGGACTGCCCATCGTCGTCGAAAGCAAAGAGGACGCGGCGAACAACCCGAGCATCGCTCGCGACCCGACGAAGTGCATCAAATGCGGCCGCTGCATCCGTGCCTGCAAGGACGTGCAGGGCATCGAAGCCTTGAATTTCGCTGGACGAAGCGACAAGATCACCGTCACGACCGCCTACGACAGCCCGCTCGAAGCGACCGACTGCATCCTCTGCGGCCAGTGCAGCCTCGTCTGTCCGACGGGAGCGATCACGGAAAAAGACGATACGCAGCGCGTCCTCGACGCCCTGCAAGACCCGAAGAAGCACGTCATCGTGCAGGTCGCGCCCGCCGTGCGCGTCTCCTTGGGCGACGAATTCCACCTGCCGCCCGGCGCCATCGTCACAGGACAGATGGTCGCCGCCTTGAAGCGCCTCGGCTTCGACCGCGTCTTCGACACGAACTTCGGCGCCGACCTCACGATCATGGAAGAAGGGCATGAATTCATCCATCGCTTAGAACACGGCGGTACGCTTCCCATGATGACCTCGTGCAGCCCCGGCTGGGTCAACTACGTCGAAAAACACTACAGCGACCTCTTGCCCCACCTCTCGACAGCGAAGTCGCCCATGCAGATCTTCGGCGCTGTCGCCAAGACCTACTATCCGAAGCAGTCGGGCATCCCCGTCGAAGACATCGTGACCGTCTCCGTCATGCCGTGCACGGCGAAGAAGTTCGAAGCCGCGCGTCCCGAGATGGGCAGGGACGGCCATCAGGACGTCGACATCGTCATCACGACGCGCGAACTTGCCAAACTCATCCACTACATCGGTATCACCTTCCACGATCTGCCCGAAGAGGACTTCGACAGCCCGCTCGGCACATGCTCGGGCGCGGGCGCGATCTTCGGCACGACAGGCGGCGTCATGGAAGCCGCGCTGCGCACAGTCTACGAAAAGGCGACGGGCAAGACGCTCCCCTCCATCGACTTTCTCGCCGTGCGCGGCATGGACGGCATCAAGGAAGCGACCGTCGACCTCGGCGAGCGCAAGGTGCGCGTCGCCGTCGCGCACACGCTCAAGAATGCCAAGCACATCATGGATGAACTCAAGGCCGGCAAAAGCCCCTACGATTTCATCGAAGTCATGGCCTGCCCCGGCGGCTGCCAAGGCGGCGGCGGACAGCCGCTCAATACGACGAATGCACGCCGTGCCGAACGCATGAAGGCTCTCTACGAGATCGACAAGAATCTCCCCGTGAGAAAATCGCATGAAAATCCCGAAGTTGTGCACATCTACAAAGAATTCCTCGGCGCACCCTTGGAAGGCAAAGCGCACGAACTGCTGCACACCCATTTTCACAAGGCGGAGAAACTCTACGACTTCACGGGCGCAGGAAAATAACGAAGACAGCGCGGCAGATCTTCTGCCATGAACACGATGAGGGGGCGCTTGCGCCCCCTTTTTTTAGAAATAATATCATATTTCCTTGCTATTGAATAAGATTTAAGGCAAAATAGAAGTACGATTTCGTCTAACACGCTAACGACAAAATAAGCTATACCCACATACAAAAATAAAGCACACGAACATTCCTAAACAAAGAGGTTAACAAACTATGCAATCATCCCTTGAACAAGTATTCAAAGACCCATTTTACAAGATCACCTACAAAATGCACCTGATCTTGACGGTCGGCAGACTCCTCATGGAGAACGGCGCCGACTCTGACCGCACGACGCGCTACATCATGCGCACGGCGGCCTACATGGGCATCCCTGCCGAAAACGTCAGCTGCCACATCATGTATACGTCGCTTCTCCTCAACGTCAAGAACGAGGAGCGCACCTACACGGAACTCACAAAATGCCGCAAGCACAACGTGAGCATGACCGTCCTCGCCGCTGTCAGCCGCGTCATCTGGCGCGCCATGCGCGACAACTGGTCGCTCGAACGCTTTGAAAAGGAACTGGAAACCGTCGAAAGCCGCAAGAATCCCTACTCGAACTTTGCGACCGCCATCGGCTCCAGCTTCGCCTGCGGCGGCTCGTGCCTGCTCTTCGGCGGCGACTTCATCGCCTTTTTCGTCACGGCGGTCTGCGCCTTCTTCGGCTTCTACGCACGCATCCTCTGCAACAAGCGCGGCTTCAACAACTATGCGGGCATCGCCATCGCCGCCTTCGTCGCGACCTCCTTGGCGACGCTCTCGCAGAGCGTCGTCCACTCCGCGACGCCCATGCACCCCATCGTTGCCTGCGCCCTCTTCATTGTACCCGGCGTGCCGCTGATCAATGCAGCAGACGACATGCTCAACAACTTCATCATGGCGGGCATCACACGAGCCTTCCACACCGTGCTCATCATCGGCTCGATGGCGTTCGGCACGGCGATCGCACTGCACCTCGGACGCATCACCGAATTCACGACGATCAGCCTCAGTCCCGGCGACATCTACATCTACCATCCGATTGCCGCAGCGATCTCGGCGGGCGGCTTCTCGCTGCTCTTCAATGTGCCGAAACGCGTCCTCTGGGCGGTATCCGTCGGCGGCGCCGTCGCCGTCCTGCTCCGAAACATCTGCATGTTCGACTTCGGCCTCAGTCAGGCGACGGGAACGCTCATCGGCGGCGGCGTCGTCGGCATCGCCGCGCTCTCCGCCATCCATCGCTTTCACGTGCCGAACGTCGTCCTCACGACGCCGTCCGCCATCCCTCTCGTGCCCGGCATCCTGCTCTACCGCCTGCTCTTCACGCTCCTCAACATCAACGATGTCAGCACGGATGTCCTCTTGGGCGCACTCAGAAACGGCATCGAGGCGGCGACCATCATCATCAGCATCGCCGTCAGCGTCGCCATACCAAACATCTTCTGGTCACGTCAGATCCGCAAGAACAAGATCGCACAGGAAAAGAAACTGCTCGCGTCGAGATTTGTCGATCAGGAGGACTGACCGCTTCATAGATTGCCCGCTGGGCAGTCTATGAAAAATCGTCACAATATTCCAAACCATTATCATAAAATACCTTTAAGGCATAGCAGCTTTTGCACCACCCCTTGCACAGGAAAGGAGTCTTCCCATGGCAGAAACGAAAGAACATGTTCTCACGCACCCCTTCTCCCAGATCATCTACAAGATGCATCTGATCCTCCTCGTCGCACGCACGATGATGGAAAACGGCGCCGATTCCGACCGCACCTCGCAGTATATCATGCGCACGGCGGCATACATGGGCATCCCTGCGGAAAACGTCAGCTGCCACATCGCCTACACGACCATCATGCTCAACATCAAGGACGAGGAGCGCACCTACACGCGCTTCAGCAAGTGCCGCACGCACCGCGTGAACATGCTCGTTCTCTCCGCCGTCAGCCGCATGATCTGGCGCGCCATGCGCGACGCCTGGTCGCTCGAACTTTTCGAACGCGAGATGGAAGCTCTGGAAAAACGAAAATCCCCCTACAGCGGCTTTTTGACGGCGCTCGGTGCAGGCTTCGCGTGCGCCGGCTCGTGCGCTCTCTTCGGCTGCGACCTCGCCGCCTTCTTCATCACGGCGCTCTGTGCCTTCCTCGGCTTCTATGCACGGCGCTTCTGCAACGAGCACGGCTTCAACGTCTACGCCGGCATCGCCATCGCCGCCTTTACTGCGACGCTCGCCGCCGTGCTGCTGCAAAACCTCAATCTGTCTGCGACGCCTATGCTGCCCATCGTCGCCTGCACGCTCTTCATCGTGCCCGGCGTTCCTCTGATCAACGCGGCAAATGACCTTCTGAACCACTTCATCACCTCGGGCATGACGCGGGCGTTCGACACGCTCCTCATCGTCTGCAGCACGGCATTCGGCATGGCGATCGCCCTGCGCCTTGGACACGTCAGTTCATTCACGACCGTGAGCCTCAGTCCCGGCGAGATCTACCTCTACCACCCGCTAGCCGCCGCCATCGCAGCCGGTGGTTTCTCCCTGATCTTCAGCGTGCCGCGCCGGCTGCTATGGGTCGTCTCCACGGGCGGCATCATCACGATCCTCCTTCGGAACATCTGTATGTTCGAACTTGGCATGAGCCAAGCGGCCGGCACCTTCCTCGCCTCCGCCTTCGTCGGCGTTCTCGCACTCTTTGCCATTCACTGGTTTCACACGCCGAACATCGTGCTGACGATCCCTTCCGCCATTCCTTTGATTCCCGGTGTCCTCCTCTACCGCTTCTTCTTCACACTCTTAAACATCAACGAGGTCAGCACCTCGCTCTTGCTCACGGCGCTTAGAAACGGCGTCGAAGCCGCGAGCATCATCGCCGGCATCGCCATCGGTGTCGCTATTCCCAGTATCTTCTGGTCGCGCCAGATCCAACGCAACAAAATCGCACAGGAGAAGAAGCTGCTCGCGTCGAGGTTCGTCGATCAGGAAGACTGACAGAGCGATGCTCCCATGAAATCAACATGCAAAAAGCGTGCAGCAGATTCGATTCCGCTGCACGCTTTTTATCGACCAGACTCGGTTACAAGCACATCGTTTCGAGATTGCTCGAAACGATGCAAAAGATGCGCCAAAAGACGCAAACTGGATGCTGCGTCTCCTTACATCGCACCGCCGCCCTCGATTGATGCATTGTGATCGTTCGCCCACTTGTAGCCGAGGAACGCACCGACGAGGTTGACAATCACAGAGACTTCCGGGCTGACAAAAAAACTGAGAAGCCAACTGACGACAATCATTCCGACAACGGCAATGATGCCCTGCTTGCTGAAGCCCGTGCTGTAGAAAATGCCGAGAACGAAGAAGCCAAGAATCGCTGCAAGAATTGGACTTTTTTTGCTCATAATGAATCTCTCCTTAGGATGTTATATGATCTATATACTGGAATAATACTGGCGGCAGAAGGTCTGCCGCTCATTCATCAAATGTCGTGATGTTCCCGCCTTCGATGTTGAATACGGCGATCTCCGAAAGGGCGCTTTCACCCGTCGGCGCAAGAAACTCAAATATATAGCCGTATGTGCCGTCGCCGAGTTCTTCGTCCTCGACCGCAGGATGACTGCCGATTTGGAAGGTCTCGGCTTCGACAGCAGCGAGTTCATCATCATCATTGTCGGAAACGGGCTTCGCGAAATGGATCGTCGTGACCATATCGCCCTCCCTCAAGGGAATCAGCTCTTGATCGCTCATGCCGCTTTCCTCAAGCTCGCGGTACGCGCCGAGGATGTGATACGTCTCATCGTTGTAGTTGTAGGAAACCTGCAGGATGCACTCCTCGCCGTTGAGCTTGATGGGTATGGAATAGAGGTTGTAATCGTCGCCTTCTTCGGTGAGCTCGATGTAGACAGGGTGCCCGTCGAGCATCGGCCATGTACCGTCGAAGTTGTCACGAAAGACGCCCGTGTCCCAATCGGCGTCGATGTTCGCATCGCTGCCGAGGTGGATAACGACATTTTCGTCGAGATAGAGCAGGTTGCAGCGCACGGACGAGAGGAGTTCCATTTCGCTTTCACTGAGCGTAACGGAAACGCTTCCATCCGACGGCTCAATATCGACGGCGCGATCTTCGAGTCCTGCAAGGTCATGGGAAGCGGCAAAACACCATCTCGATTTCACCGCTTCACCATAGCCGCCCGCAAGGATGAGTGTCAGTAAAAGAACCGCGAAAGCCTGTCGCAGTATGCGGCAAAAACGATTCATCATCATATTCCCTCCTTCGCGATTCCCTTTATCTTGCTGCATATTGCTCATACAAAGCAACCGCTCTTCCCTCACGGAGATACGAGCGCCTTACTTCTCGCCGTCGAGGAACTTCTGGATCGCCTTCGGATCTTTCGGCGCCCAGTGCAGCGTCTTGCCGTCGTCGCTCTTCACCATATCGCACGGCACATCGAGCGTCTTTTCATCGTCGTAAGGAATCTCGTCGATGAACTTGCGCAAGACGTCCATCGCTCCCTGCTGATAAGAGGGATCCTTGCGGACGTCGACGCCCTGCTGCTGTGCAAGACCGAGGACAACCCCCAAGGCGACGAGATCCTCGTTCGTCTGCATGATCTTGTCAAACTCCGCCTTGTCGACCGGCGTAGCCGTCAGCTCGACAACGGGATGCTCGCTGTCGTCCTTCTTGACCTTCGCCTTGAGCGTGATGTTCGCCTTGCGATCGGCAATATAGTAATTCGTGACAGCGACCGCATTGTCCTCGGAAAGCATCATGCTCTGGAACTGCTGATCGACCTCAGTCAGGAGCGCCTCACTGATCTTCTCCTTCTGCTCCTTCGTCAAGCCCGCCGCCTCGGTCTTGTCCGTGTCACCGTAAGCGTAAAGCTCCGCATAAGCGAGGACAGCCTTGTCCGCCGTGTCCTTTGGCTTGTCGCCGCAGCCCGCGACGAGGAACATCGCCAGAACGGCGATGAACGGCAGCAGTAACCTCTTTGTCAACATCATCTTCCTCTTCATATTACCCTCTCCTTTTATATTTTTTCGGAAAAGTACGGCAATGGGCAAGGAGATGAAACCCTCAGCCCGCTATCGAACATCCTTGCCGAATTTCCCCTTCGCTTAAATTGTAGCAAAAAAAAAGCACCTCCTGCAAAGAATCTGCAGAAAGTGGCTTTTTCTTGCACGAAAGTGGTCACAGATATGCCAGTAGAAAGACCCATGGAACTTATATCTTAAGCCCCCAACTTGCTGCTACTTATTCAGCATATACTGCATATACTCTACCTTGACCGCACCGTACCGCCTGCGGCTGATCGGCAATTTCATGCCGCTCGTGAGCACGAACGCCCCCTCTTCCATGCGCTCGATTCTGTCCATATTGACGATGATGCGATGGTAACATTCAAGGAAGCGCTTGTCGCGCAGCAGCCGCTCCGCGCTCCACTCATAAGTGAAAGGGCGCGAGAGGTGAAAATCGCGCTCTTCGAGGACGATGTGCAGCCTGCCGCCTTCGATGTCCGCATAGAAAATCTTTTGGAAGGGGATCTCCAAGGCGCGTCCGTTGTATTCCACGCTGAGAACGTGCGCCGACTGATCGCGGCGTGCGAAGACATGACGCAGGGAGGCCTGAAAAGCCTCCTCATCGGACCCCAAAGGCTTGAGGAAGTAGCCGTCAGCAAAGACGCGATAGCCCTCCATCAGATGCTCCTCGCTCGTCGTGAGGAATATGATGCCGATGTCGGCACTTTCGGCACGCAAGCGACGCGCCGCTTCCATGCCGTCAAGACCGGGCATGCAGATGTCGAGGAGCACGAGATCGTAGGACTGTCGATCAAGGCACTCCAGAAGCGCTTCGGCAGAATCGAAGAGGTCAAGCTGCACGACGGCTGTTTCCTTCGACCAATATCGCGCGAGCATCTTCGCCAGATAGCGCCGCGCCACCTCGCGCACCTCTTCCTCATCATCGACAATAGCAATGCGCATCCTTTCCCGCCTTTCTGTTTCCGTATGACTCCGTCATTCATTTGACGAAGTACGACTTCTATCGTATAATACCACAAAACCATACATAAGCAAACAGTCTGGAGGGTTTGTCTTGAACGAAAACAATCTTGCCGTCGTCTTCAACACCTTCCTGTTCCTCCTCTCGCTCCTGCCGGCCGTCTACCTGCGCTACCTGCCATTTCGCACCATCCTTGCGCCGAAGGCACGGCGACGGCTGCTGCAGGGTTATGCCTTTATCTTCTTTGCGGAGCTTGCCGCTTCTCTGCTGCTCTTCTTTTCCGGCGTTCTGTCCTACAGCTTTCATACGTTCAAACTCTTTTACATCTTCTTCGGCTTTCTTCCCTACTTTCTGCTGAACCTCTGCATGATCCGACCGTACGCCGCGCAGCATATCTTCATCCTCGGCACGCAGTTCATTCTCAGCAGCACAGTCTCGACGATCGCGATTCTCCTCGTGCTGACGTTCAGCAGCGAAAGCGACTTTTTCGACCACTTCGCCACTTACTGCGCCTTGAATCTCACGATCTATCTCACCGTACTGCCTGTCGTGCGCCCCTTCTTCCGACAAATCTTCCTGCGCTTTTCCACGATCAGCACCGATCGCTTCTGGCTCTACATCTGCCCGCTGCCGCTTCTCATGCTCGTTCACGATGTCTACTTCTCCACCTCGCCTGAGGTCCTTGCCTCCCGCTACCTCTTCCCTCGCGTTCTGCTGTTCGTCTGCGGCGTGCTCATCGCTCTCGCCGCATGGCGCGGCCTTGAGTACATCCTCCAGCAGGCAGCAACGACGGAACGAAATCTCGCGCTCCTGACGCGCATGAACTCGATCGGCGAGTATACGCGCACCCTGCAGGAAAAGCAGGCGCGCCTCTCCATCGTGCGCCATGACCTCCGACACAATGCGCAGATGCTCGCCGACCTCATCTCGCGCGGCGAAGATGATGCCGCCATGCGTCTCGTCCAAAGGATGAGCGGGCAGATCGATGCGACGCGCGTCGAGCACTTCGCCAACAATCCCCTGATCGATGCAGCGCTCTCCGTCTATGTGCGGCAAGCGCGCCAAAAGGACATCGCCGTCGAGGCTCGAATCGACCTCCCCGCCTCCTTTGCCGCGGAAGTCGATCTCTCGCTCGTCCTCTGCAATCTCTTTGAAAACGCCATCCATGCCGAAGAGGAAGAGCCGCAGCAGCAGCGAGCCATCCGTCTCCTCGCGCGTACCAAGGGTGCCAGTATCTTCTTCTCCATTGAGAACCGCCGCAGCACGCCCGTACCACTCGCCGCAAACGGCCTGCCCAGAAGCAGAGATTCCTTGCCTGGCCACGGCTACGGCACGCGCTCCCTTCTGCTCTTCGCGGAAAAGTACGGCGCCGAGTTCTTCACGGAGCAAAAGGACGGCTGGTTCAGCATCCTGCTGCATGTGCCGCAGGTCGAGCGCATGGAAAAATGAGGCAAATGACCACTTTCATGCAAGATCTCGACACTTTTTTCCCATTCGTTGAAAAGCATCCACCTTCCTGTTACACTAGAAAAAGAATAGAGCAAGGCACACATAAAAAGGGGATGTTATTTATGAAAAACTGGTTCAAAGCTTTTGCAGTCATGGCTTCCTGCGCCATCATGCTCGGCACGGCAGGCGTCGCTTCGGCGGACGAATACGAGTATGAAGGGTACGATGAGAACGGCAACTACGTCTACGCCGTAGCGGACGAAGAGGGCAACGTCGCTGCCGTAGCCGTGGATGCGGACGGCAACTACTCCGTCAGCGCCGAGGGTGCAGACGGCAGCACCTACGACGAGGATGGCTACTACTATTAAGCAAGAAACATGAAAAGCCCGGGATGTGCATGCTCTCTATGCACATCCCGGGCTTTTTCATGCCACGAACCCCGTCACACCAAACGTCGACAGAGACGACCGCCCAAAACAAGAACGAGACGCCACCGCAAACCGCAGTGGCGTCTCGCTATTTATCCCGCCAAAACTCAGCAGGTATGGCACTTCTCGAAGAGACCCTTCTCCTTGAGGAGCTTGACCATCGTCTCGCCGATGTGGGCGACCGTATCGGCAACGGGAATGCCCGCAGCATTCAGAGCCGCGACCTTGTCAGCCGCCGTGCCCTTGCCGCCCGAGATGATCGCGCCGGCATGACCCATGCGCTTGCCCGGAGGCGCCTGACGACCTGCGATAAAGGCAGAAACCGGCTTATCCTTCATGTTCGCCTGAATCCACTTCGCAGCGTCCTCTTCCGCCGTGCCGCCGATTTCGCCGATCATCAGAACGGCCAACGTTTCGGGATCATCCTTGAAGAGCTGCAGAGCGTCGATGAAGTCCGTGCCCTTGACGGGGTCGCCGCCAATGCCGACCGTCGTCGTCTGACCGATGCCCGCATTCGTGAGCTGGAAAGCAGCCTCGTACGTCAAGGTACCGGAGCGCGAGATGACGCCGACATGACCGGGCTTGCTGACCGTAGCCGGCGTGATGCCGAGCTTCGACTGCTTGGATGTCAGAAGACCCGGGCAGTTCGGGCCGACAAGACGCGTCTTCCTGCCTTCCATGTAACGGCGCACCTTCACCATGTCGAGGACAGGGATATGCTCCGTGATGCAGACGACGAGATCGAGACCGGCATCAACCGCTTCCATGATGCTGTCCGCCGCAAAACGAGGTGGAACATAAACGACCGAAGCCGTCGCGCCCGTAGCCTTCACAGCATCCGCAACCGTATTGAACACGGGAACGCCCTCGACCTTCTGACCCGCCTTGCCCGGCGTTACGCCTGCGACAATCTTCGTGCCATAGTCGAGCATCTGCTTCGTGTGGAACGTCGCCGCTTTGCCCGTGATGCCCTGCACGATGACCTTTGTATCTTTATCAATCAAAACTGACATGTGTTTGACCTCCCTTTCGATTTAAGCCTTCGCCTCAGCAACGAGTTTGACAATCTGCTCGGCGCCGCCCTCCATCGTAGGTGCGGGGAAGACGTTGGCAATCGGCGTGTTCTTCAGGATCTCGCGGCCTTCTTCGACCTTCGTGCCCTCAAGACGGACAACGACAGGAACCGGGAGGGATTTGCCGTCCTTGGAGATGATCTTCGCAGCCTCGATGATGCCGTTCGCGATGTTGTCGCAGCGATTGATACCGCCGAAGATGTTGACAAAGATGCCCTTCGCCTGGCCGCCTTCGAGCATGATGTTGAACGCCTTCGCGATCTTCTCAGGCTCGGAGTCGCCGCCGACATCGAGGAAGTTGGCGGGCTCGCCGCCGTAATGCTTGATGATATCGACCGTAGCCATGGCAAGGCCTGCGCCGTTGACCATGCATGCGACATCACCGCCGAGGTTGACGTAGTTGAGGCCGGCAGCCGCAGCTTCACGCTCCTTCGGATCCTCTTCCGTCTCATCGCGCAGTTCGACGATGTCGGGATGGCGGAACAATGCGCTGTCGTCAAAGTTCAGCTTCGCATCGAGGCAGATCACATCATCCTCGGCCGTGACGACGAGCGGATTGATTTCAACCTGCGAGCAGTCCTTGCCAATGAACGCATTGTAAAGCTTCTCCATCAGAGCCGCCGCCTTGCGAATCGCAGGAGCCGGGATGTTGATGGCATACGCCATGCGCGTCGCCTGGAACGGAGCAAGTCCGATGACCGGATCGATATACTCCTTGATGATCTTTTCCGGAGTCTCGGCAGCGACCTTCTCGATCTCGACGCCACCCTCTTCAGAACCCATCATGACGATCCTCGCCGTGGCACGATCAACGACAAAGCTCAGATAGTATTCCTTTTTGATGTTCGAGCCTTCTTCAATCAGGAGGCGACCGACCTTCTTGCCCTCAGGACCCGTCTGATGCGTGACGAGAACCTTGCCAAGCAGCTCCTTCGCGTAGCCTTCGACCTCTTCAACGGACTTGGCGATCTTGACGCCGCCCGCCTTGCCGCGGCCACCCGCGTGGATCTGCGCCTTGACGACCGTGACAGCGGCGCCGAGCTTCTTCGCGTTCTCGACCGCCTCTTCCACGCTGAACGCCGGCAGGCCGTTCGGCACATTGACGCCGAATTCCCGCAGGACTTGCTTGGACTGGTACTCATGAATATTCATAACCATGCCTCCCTGTTGATGGTTCTCGGGACGAGGATATTACTTCCTCTGATTTCATCCCATAAACAACTATATTGTATAATTTTTTTGCTCATTTGTCTAGTGATTTCTTAGAAATATTATCATAGGCAGAACTTATCATATCCTGAATTTATCGAAAAATTCTCGCGCTACGAACCCATTCTCTCAACGTACCAGCGACACGCCCCGACACTTTATGGCACATCCATTCCCAACGGCAGGATGCGGCTCAAACCACACCCTGCTTCAAAAGATCGGTCAGATGGATCATGCCGACCGGCGCCCCCTTCTCGTCGATGACGGGCAGCACCGTCACGGGGCGCGGCTCGTGCTTCTCCATGACGGAGAGCGCCGCCGTCGCCAGTTCATCGGCATGGATCGTCAGCGGCTCAGTAAACATGATCTCGTGCACAGGCTCATCGAGGAAAGCATAGTCCTTCGCGAGTGCGCGGCGAATGATGCCGTCGGTCAGAAGCCCGATGAACTTGCCCGCTGCATCCGTGACAGAGACAGCGCCCAAGCCTTTCTCCGTCATGACAAAGAGCGCATCCTTCGCCGTCTTCTCCCCCGAGACGACAGGGTTTTCCTCGCCCGTGTGCATGACGTCCTGCACCTTGAGGAGAAGCCGTCTGCCGAGTGCGCCACCCGGATGGAAGAGCGCGAAATCCTGCTTCTTGAAATTCCGCACGGACATCACAGCGACGGCGATGGCATCGCCCATGGCGAGCGTCGCCGTCGTGCTCGTTGTCGGCGCAAGTCCCAAGGGGCAAGCCTCTGGCTCATGCCCGATGTCGATGACGTAGTCCGAGTACTCGGCGAGCTGCGAAGCACGGTTGCCTGTCATGGCGATGATGGTCGCACCGATGCGATGGATGACGGGCAGGATCTTCACGACCTCCTGCACCTCGCCGCTGTTGGAAATCGCCAAGACTACATCCTTGTCCGTCACCATGCCGAGGTCGCCGTGAAACGCCTCCGCTGGATGCATGAAGAACGAAGGCGTTCCCGTGCTCGCAAGCGTCGCGGCAATCTTGCGTCCGATATGCCCGGATTTTCCCATGCCCGTGACGACGATGCGAGCCGTGCAGTCCAGCACGCACTCAACCGCACGGCAGAACTCCTCATCCACACTCTCCGTCAGTTTCTTCACCGCCGCCGCTTCCAGCGCCAGCGTTTCCTTTGCCTTTTCCCGTATCACATCTCGCTTCATTCGCCGCTCTCCTTTTCCATTCGACTGTAAATCAACTAAGAAATCTACCTCCCTATTATACACCGCGCGAGAAATTCTGGGTAGAGCGCGAAAAAAGTTGCCGAATCTTTCGGGCGATTCGGCAACTTTCGGCTTGCTGTTCGTCTTTAGCATTCCACGACTCGTCCTCGTCTGCCGCACAGACAGAAAATTTCTTCACTCATGCCGCAGCACCGTCGTGCGCAGGAAGAGGAACAAGAAGAGCGCAGCGGTGGCAATACCGACGGGATATGTAACATCTGTCGAAAGGCCGAAACCTTCCTTCGCCTGCAGGATGTACGTCACCGTGACAGCCGACATGAAGGTCGCAGGAATCATGCCGATGATGTAGTAGATTTTGCCGCGGAACGTACGATAGAGGTAGACAGATCCCGTCCACAGGACAATCATAGCGAGCGTCTGGTTCGTCCATGAAAAGTAGCGCCAGATGATCGAGAAGTCCATCTGTGTAAGAGCAGCACCGACACCAAGGATCGGCACGGCAAGCGCGAGACGTCTGCTCGTCGACTTCTGCTCAAGGCCGAACCAGTCGGCGATTGTCAAACGTGCCGAGCGGAACGCCGTATCGCCCGAAGTGATCGGGCAGGCCACGACGCCGAGCAACGCGAGAGCCGCCCCGACGGGACCGAGGAAGCCGACGCAGATATCGTAGACGACGCCACCGGGACCTGCCGAGGCAAGCACGGCGCCGAGGCCGCCCGTGCTCTCGTAGAAGGTCACGCCTGCCGCCGCCCAGACGAGAGCGATGAAGCCCTCAGAAACCATCGCGCCGTAAAAAACGGGACGCGCGAGACGCTCATCCTTCAGGCAGCGCGCCATCATGGGCGACTGCGTGGCGTGGAACCCCGAAATGGCGCCGCAGGCGACCGTGATGAACATCAGCGGCCAGATCGGCATATCCTTCGGATGGAGGTTCGCCAAGACCATCTCCGGCATGACGTGACCGCCGACGCCCGCAAGCATCGCCCCCATGATGCCGAACGCCATGACGATGAGACAGACGCCGAAAAGCGGATAGAAACGCGCGATCAACGTATCGATCGGCAAAAGTGTAGCAAGGAAGTAATAAATCAAGATGATGATGAGCCAGATCTTGATCGCGCCGATAGAACCGAGCGACAACAGCTTGCCGTCGATGAGCATAGCAGGCCCCGTCGCAAAGACCGTGCCGACGAGGACGAGAAGCACGACCGAGAAGATACGCATGATGAAGAGCATCGTCTTGCCCATGTGATTACCGACGACCTCCGAGATGCTCTTGCCATCTTCACGCAGAGAAATCATGCCCGACATATAGTCGTGCACACCGCCCGCGAAGATCGTGCCGAGAACGATCCAGAAGTAGACGCACGGCCCCCAAAGCGCCCCCTGCAAAGCGCCGAAAATCGGTCCGAGACCAGCGATATTCAAAAGCTGGATCATGAAGACCTTCCACGTCGGCAGAGGAATGTAATCCACACCGTCATCGTGCACCAATGCAGGCGTCGGCTTGTCCGTAGGCGAGAAAATCACGTCGACAACCCTGCCGTAGATGACGTAGCCCAGAATCAAAGCAAGCAATGCCACCAAAAATGTAACCATCGCAAATCACTCTCCTTCTGTCCGTCAGTCTATAGACCGCCGTACCGCCCCTCCTCTCCTTCATATAGGCAATATTCGGACTATTGTTGAAATACATTTACGGATTCAATGTAAACCTTTTTCGCTAAGTTGTCAATAGTGCTTTTCCAACGAAAAAGAGGAGCCTTATCTCGCGCAGCTTCTCTCGCAGAAGAATCGAACGAAAAGCGATGTCATCCGCGCCTCGGGACTCGAAGCCACATACGCCTACCATATCTTTTCCGGCGACAAGAATCCCTCGCGCGCAAAACTTCTGGCGCTCGCCCTCGCGCTCGGACTCGACCTCAAGGAAACGAGCCGTCTGCTGCACGCGGCTCATCTGCCGCAGCTCTACGCCAAGAATAGCTGGGACAGCGTCCTCATCTTCGCGCTCACGCACAAGAAGAGCGTCATGGAAACAAATTTGCTGCTCGACAAGCTTGGCGAAAGCCCCTTGCTCGGGTAGGAGCGCTTCGTATCGCTAAAGTTTATTATTAAATTATATTCAAGTGCCACTTTTTTGAAAAATATGATATAATATTAAAAGATTCCAGATTCCGTCTTTGTAAAGTAGTAGACGAAATCAACTAAATTAGGAGGCGCATTTCTTGACGAAAAATGCACGCGCCTCCCCGAAAAGGAGCTGTACAACATGAACAAAACAAAGGAAACCCCACAAAAGGGCGGCTACGGCATCGGACTGCAAGTCAATGTTGTCATCTTCCTCGGCGTCACACTGATGATCGCCATTCTCATGAGCTTCATCGGCTATCGCTCGTACAACACCATGATTGAAGACGGCATACGGGAAAAGTACAATGAGGTCGGCATGAAGACGGCCGCCATCGAGACGCGCTACACTGCCATCTATCAATCGGGACAGGATCTGAGATCGCGCGTCCAACAGATTCTGTCTCTGCCGCCCGAGCAGCGCAATCGTGACGATCTGATCACCGCCCTGCGCTCGACCGTCGCTTCCAATGACGACATCGTCGGTTCAGGCATCTGCTTCGAGCCAAACGCCTTCGATGGCAAAGATGCCGCATTCGTGAACTCCCCCGCTTCCGACGCCACGGGGCGCGCCATCCCTTATGCGGGCAAGGAAGGCTCCGACATCGTGATCACGCCGCTCGCCGGCTATGAGACGGACGAGTGGTATCAATCCCCGCGCAAGACGCAGAAAATCACGCTGACCGATCCCTACTGGTACGATGTCACGCCGACCCAGCGCACCTACATGCTGACCATCGCCTTCCCTCTCATCGAGGACGGTCGTTTCGTCGGCGCCGTCACGGTGGATTTCGACGCCGCCCCTTTCCAGAGCGACATGGCGGCGATCAGCACGCCGAACAATTTCTTCGCCGTCTTTACCCCGCAGGGAACGCTGCTTGCCCACGGTCTAAAAGATGACGCGGTCTCCAAGAACGTCTATGAAATGCTGGGCGTAAGCGAAAGCGAAGGACAGAAATTCTTCGGCCAGGAGCTCTTCTCCATGGAGCGCACCTCCGAATCCACGGGGCTTCCTACCACCTATATCTTCAACCCCATCAAGCTCAAGGGCATCGAACAGCCTTGGGGGGCGCTCGTCGCCGTCTCCAACGAGATGTTCACGCATGAGGCAAAGGCACTCGTCCTCATATCGCTGCTGATTGCAGTAGCTTGCGGTGCAGGTCTCATCGCGCTCATGAGCTTCTTCATCCACAAGCGCGTCTCCGCACCTCTAAAGGATATGGCGGGCATGATCGAGCGCTTTGCAGGACTCGATCTGCAGAAAGAGAAAAATATGCACCTCGCGAAATACCTGGAGCGCGGCGATGAGATCGGCATCATCACACGCGCCTGCGGCAAAATGGCGAACAGCCTGCGCGACATCGTCGGAAAGATCAACGGCAATTCCCAATCCGTCGCCGCCACGAGCGAGGAACTGACCGCTACGACGCAAAGCACGGCCAACAGCGCACGCGACGTGACGACGGCCATCCACAACATTGCCGACGGTGCATCGAAGCAGGCGCAGGACACGCAGGAGGCTTCCGATCACCTGGACGAAATCCAGACCCTGCTCGACGGCAATCAGGAAATTCTCGAAAAAATTAATGAAGGAACCGCCGCCGTGCGCCAGCGCAAGGATGAAGGTATCGCCATCCTCGCCGATGTCATGAAGAAATCGGCAGAAACCTCCCGAGCGACCGAAGAAGTGGCTCGCGTCGTCATCGAGACGAACAAGAGCGCGGAAAAGATCGAAGTGGCCAGCCAGATGATCCAGTCGATTTCCGAGCAGACGAACCTTCTCGCCCTGAATGCCGCCATCGAAGCAGCACGGGCCGGAGAGGCAGGACGCGGCTTCACCGTCGTCGCGGACGAGATCCGCAAGCTCGCGGAGCAGAGCCGCAGCTTCACCGACGAAATCAGCGCCATCATCGGCGGACTCAAAGAGAAATCTCAAGAGGCGGTCGACACGATGGAAGTGTCCCGGCATCTCGTCGACGAAACGCGCACGAGTCTCGATGAAACGCAGGAAAAATTCCGCCGCATCGACGAAGCCGTCGAAGAGACGGAGCAGGTCGTCAAGAGGATGAACGACTCGACGCGGAATATCGTGGACAAAAGCCACTCCGTTTCCCAAGTGATCGAGAGCCTTTCGGCGCTCGCACAGGAAAACGCCGCGACGAGTGAGGAGGGCAACAGCGCCGTGGAGACGCAGACGCAGTCCCTGCAGAATATCGCCGATGCAAGCGAAGGTCTCGCCGAAATCGCCACAAGTCTGCAAGGCGAAGTCGCCAAGATCCAAGTGTAGGACGCATCCTTGACTGCATGAAGAATCCCCCGAGAAGATTTCTCGGGGGATTCTTCATGCAGCAACGCTCTGCCGCTCTTCACACATCGCGCGATAATAACGAACGCATGCAGATCACTTCACTTTATTCGTAGCGAAGCGCGTCGATCGGGTCGAGCTTCGCGGCCTTTCTTGCCGGATAGATGCCGAAGAAGAGACCGATACCGACGGCGAACGAGAAGGATACGAGGATCGGCGTCGCCGTGATGACGGTCTTGAATTCGCCGACATGAGAGATGGCAACGGAGATGGCGCAGCCGAGGCAGATGCCGAGGATGCCGCCGACGACGCCCATGACGACGGATTCGATGAGGAACTGCAGCATGATGTTGCCGAAGGTCGCGCCGAGCGCCTTCCGTATGCCGATCTCACGCGTGCGCTCCGTGACCGAGACCATCATGATGTTCATGATGCCGATGCCGCCGACGAGGAGCGAGATGCCCGCGATACTGCCAAGGAGGATCGTCAGCATCGTCGTCTGCTGCGTCACCGTCTCGACGAGGCTCGTGAGGTTGTTGACGGTGAAGTCGTTATCCTTGCCATTCAGGATGTGGTGACGCTGGCGCAGCAGCGTTTCGACCTCGCTCTGTACCTGGACGATCTTCGAGGCCTCGCTGACCTGCAGGTTGATCATCTGGATGTGCGTGATGCCGAGAAGACGCTCCTGCTCCGTCATCAGAGGAACGATGACCACATCGTCCTGATCTTGGCCCATGGAGGACTGTCCCTTGCTCGCGAGGACGCCGATGATCTTAAACGGCTGATTGTGGATGCGAATGTTCTTGCCGATGGGGTTCTCACTGCCGAAGAGATTCCTAGCGACGGTCGGGCCGATGACGGCGACGCGCTGGCGCTTGTCGTTGTCCGTCTGCGAGATGAAGGTGCCGACGGTCAGCGTGAGCGAGCGGATCGCCATGTACTCGGGCGTCACGCCCATGACAACGGTATTCCAGTTTTGATTGCCGTAGACAATCTGATAGGAGCGCTGCACGATGGGCGAAACGTGGTCGATGTTCTTGATCTTCTTTTTGATCGCCATGGCATCGTCGTACTTCAGCGACTCGCGCGATCCTGCCGCGCCGCGAATGCCGCCCGAGTTCGCCGCGCCGGGCGTGACGATGAGCATGTTGCTGCCGAGGCTCGCCATCGAGTCCTCGACGTTACTCTTGACGCCCATGCCGATGGAGACCATCGCAATGACGGCGGCGACGCCGATGATGATGCCGAGCATGGTGAGGACGGAGCGCAGTTTGTTCGCAAAGAGCTCATGCAGGGCGATGGTGATGCTTTCCCAAATCAACAAGCGACTTCCCTCCTATACGACATCCATCTTGACGCCCCTGCCCTCGTCGCGCGTGATGAGTCCGTCGCGCACGAGGAGCTGACGGCTCGCGCAAGCGGCGATGTCCGGCTCGTGCGTGACGAGGATGATCGTGCGCCCGGCGGCATGAAGCTTCTCGAAGAGCTCCATGATCTCATGCGTCGACTTCGTGTCGAGATTGCCCGTTGGCTCATCTGCCATGACGATGTGCGGATCGTTGACGAGGGCGCGCGCGATGGCGACGCGCTGGCGCTGACCGCCCGAAAGCTCGTTGGGCTGATGGTCGGCACGGTCGGCAAGACCGACGGCTTCCAAGAGGTGCATGGCGCGCTCGCGCCGCTCGCCTCTTCCGACGCCCGCATAGATGAGCGGCAGGGCGACGTTTTCAGCTGCGCTGCTCTTCGAGAGCAGGTTGAAGTTCTGAAATACGAAGCCAATCTTCTTATTGCGCGTGAGCGCGAGCGCGTCGTCCGAGAGGTGCGCGACCTCCTCGCCGTCGAGCTTGTACGATCCTTCCGTCGGGCGGTCGAGGCAGCCGAGGATGTTCATGAGCGTCGACTTGCCCGAGCCGGACGGCCCCATGAGGGCGGCGAACTCGCCCTTTCGTATCGTAAGATCAACGCCCGCGAGCGCGGCGACGATTTGATCGCCCATCGGATAGAGTTTCTTGATGCCCCGAAGCTCGATCGTCGCCTTTTCCTGCGCCGCTCGCTCTTCCTTCGCCTTTTGCTCCATGATCGTTCCTTTCCGCACTTACATCGGCGGGTGGCCGCCGCCGCCCATCATCATGACCTGCGGCTGCGTCGCCGTGTAGGAAATCGACACGGTTTCGCCCTCGATGAGACCGTCGAGGATTTCCACATAGTCATCACTGTAGATGCCTGTCTTGACAGGGCGGTTCTCCTTCGTGCCGTCGGGCATCTCGACGACGACGTATGTTCCCGAGGCGTCCGTCTTCAATGCGGCGATGGGAACGGCGAGCGCGCTGGGCTTCGTCGCCGTCTCGATTTCAAGACGCGCCGTCATGGCCGGCAGCAGCAGGTTCTCGGGGTCGTCGACATCGAGCGTCACATAGTAATAAATGACGCTCGCAGTAGAAGTCGTCGTCGTGCTCGACGAGGACACGGTCTGCCACGTATTCGCGGTGTCCGTCTGGCTGATCTTCGCGACGCGTGCCGTGAAGGTCTTGCCCGAGTGCGCATCGACCGTGAACGTCGCCTGCTGGCCGACCTTGATATTGCCGATGTCCGTCTCATCGACCTTCGCCATGATCTGCTTCTTCGAGAGGTCGGCGATGCGCATGATGACAGTCGGATAGTCTGTGCCCGCCGTCGCCATCGTACCCGCCGTCTTGGGCTTGCCGACGACGATGCCGCTGATCGGCGCTTGGATGATCGTCTCAGCGAGATCGGACTCCGTCTCTTCCAAGACGCTCTTGGCAGCATCGTAGTTGTACTGCGCGTCCTCGAACGTCGTCTGCGGATTCGCGCCGATGCTGTAGAGGTAGGCTTCGCGGTCGTACTTCGCCTTGGCGTTCGTGACCTTGAACTGCGCCTGATCGCGCTTCGTTGCGAGCGACTTGGCATCGAGTGTCGCGACCGTCTCGCCTGCCGTCACGATGTCGTTTTCCTTGACGAGCACATTCTTGATGCGCGCCGTGATCTTCGAGCTGACCTCGACGGAATCGACAGGAATGATCGTGCCCGTCGCCGACACGGTGGACTTCATCTCCATGCGCACGACCGTCGCCGTCTCGCCCGCAGATTCTCGCATGGCCTTTTCTGCCTGCTGCACCTCATAGTAGCTGTAGCCGCCAAAAGCGCAGCCAGCGAGGACGAGCGCGGTCACTGCTATCTTCGCCTTCGTGCCGAAGGTGATGTCCTTGCCGAAAATCTTCATGCCCGCCCTCCATTTCCGGCTGCCGCTGCCGCCGCATTCGCTGCACTGTCCGTATCAGCTGCATTCGTCGCATTTGCCGCGTTCGCTGTATTCATTGTATTCGAAACCTTCGCGCCTGCCGCCCTTTCCTTCTGCACGGCAGACTGCTTCGCCGCCGCTGCCTCAGACGCGGGGAAAGGAATGACCGTCCTGTCCTGACGCTCCTTCATCGCCTTCTCGTTCTCTTCATAGGCGTGCACCGCATCCTTGCGGCTGATCTCAGCTCTCGCCAGCGGCACGGCGTCCATGGCGTCCGCCGCACGCTGCTCACTCTCCGTGAGGCTCTGCCCCATGGCGTTTTCCACCTGCGCCTTGCCGCGCGCAAAGTCGTACTGTGCGCTGATGTGGTTCATCTCCGCCTTCGAGAGCGCAAGCTGCGCGTCGATGACGTCGAGCATGATGCCTTCACCCGCGCGGTACTTCTCGCGTGCGATGAAGTAGTCCTCCTTCGCCTTGTCTACGGCGTCCTGCGTCGAGTTCAGACGGTTTTCCGCCTCCTTCATCGAAAAGTACGCCGCGCGGATGTCGTAGTCCACATCGTTCCTGTCCTTTTCCAGCTGCAGCCGCGCGGCATCGAGCGCCGCTTCCGCCGCCTCGATGCGCGCCTTTTTCCTGCCGCCGTCGAAGATGTTCCAGTTCATATTGATGCCCGCCGTCACGCCGCGGCTGTCCGATGAAGTCGGCTCGAAATCCTTGTTTGCCGACGCGCTCAGCGAGAAGTCGATCTGCGGCGTATAGCCCGCTTTGACCACCTCAATGTCGAGCTCCTTGCGCGCGACGTCGTAGCTGTCGATCCAAAGCTCCTTGCGATTTTCAGCGCCGAAGGCGAGACAGTCGGAAAGTGCAGGGGCGAACGGGCTGTATACGGCATCATCGGTGAGGCGAAGCGGCTCATCCCTGTCCATGTTCACAAGATTCCTAAGCTTCGCCAGACTGATCTCATAGTCGTTCTCCGACTTGATGAGCGTCTGGCGTGCATCGGAAAGCTCCACGGAGGCACGCAGCACGTCCATGCGCGCCTTGCTGCCCGCCGAGAAAAGCTGTTCGACGTTCGTCAAATGCGCCTGATAATTGTCGACGGACGCCTTGTTCACACCGACGGTCTTCTTCGCCTGCAGCGCGTTGTAATACGCCTCAATGACGGAAAGACGCAGCTTCTCCTCGGCGCGTGCCGTCTTGAGGCGCGCCGTCAAGATGGCGATCTTGGCGCTGTCGATGCCGCCGCTCGCCTTGCCGCCGTCCCAGATATTGATGCCGCTCTTGACGGACGCCTGAAGCCCCGACGACGTCGTGTTGCCGCGATCATTCCAATTTCTGCCGACAGAATAGCCGCCCGAAGCGCTGACGGAAAAGCCCTTTTCGCTCTTCGCCTCGCCGAGCGAAGCAAGCGCCGACTCCTCCGCCTGCTTCGTGATCTTCAGATCCGCATTCTGCGAAAGCGCAAGTTCGACCGCGCCCGCAAGCGAAAGGTCAGCCGCCGCTCCCACGGATGACACGCTGTAAAGGAAAGCTCCCGCCAATAAAAGCGACCAAGGCTTCCTGCACCATTTCTTCATCGTCTCTCTCCTCCCCGAGGGATATACTTTCACTTATGTTGCTTATTATACTGCCCGTTCCCTCGTCTAACAATAAGAAATCGCTGAGCTTTAAAGGGATTTAACGATTTTTCGCGAAAGGTGTAGAATAAAGGATAAGGAAAGGGAGTATCCCCAATGCCTGAGCAAAACTTCGCCCGTGCGCTGCAGATCCTGCAGCAGACCTTCGGCTACAAGAGCTTCCGCCCTGCGCAGGAGACGGTCGTCAAGAGCCTGCTCGAAGGCCGCGAGACCGTCGCCATCATGCCCACGGGCGCGGGAAAGTCCATCTGCTTCCAAGTGCCCGCCCTGCTGCTCCCGGGCGTCACGCTCGTCATCTCGCCCTTGATCTCGCTGATGAAAGATCAGGTCGACGCACTCGCAGAGGCCGGCGCACCTGCGACATTCATCAACAGCTCGCTCGGGCAGGCGGAGGCTCGCGAAAGGTTTCGCGCCATCGCGCAAGGCGCGTACAAGATCGTCTACGTCGCGCCCGAGCGGCTCGAAACCGACTTCTTCCAATCCCTGCTGCAAGAGCAGACCGTTTCCTTCATCGCCATCGACGAGGCGCACTGCCTGTCGCAGTGGGGGCACGACTTCCGCCCGAGCTATCGCGCCATCGCGCCCTTCATCGAACGTCTGCCGAAGCGTCCCTTGATCGGCGCCTTCACGGCGACGGCGACGCCGCGCGTCAAAGACGACATCATCTCACTCCTCGCACTTCGCCGCCCCGCCGTGCACGTCGCAGGCTTCGACCGGCCGAACCTCTTCTTCGGCGTCCTCACAGGCGTCGACCGCAAGGACTTCATCGCGAACTACCTGCGCACGCATCGCGAAGAAGCCGGCATCATCTACTGCGCGACGCGCAAGGAGACGGACGCCGTCAGCCGCTTCTTGCAGCAAAAAAAATTCGCCGTGCGCCCCTACCATGCAGGGCTCATCGACGAAGAGCGCTCAAAGGCGCAGGACGACTTCCTTTACGACAACGTGCAGGCGATCGTCGCGACGAACGCCTTCGGCATGGGCATCGACAAGTCGAACGTGCGCTTCGTCATCCACTACAACATGCCGAAGAACATCGAATCATACTATCAGGAAGCGGGCCGTGCGGGGCGCGACGGCGAGCCGGGCGAGTGCATCCTGCTCTTTTCGCCGCAGGACGTCATGACGCAGAAGTATCTGATCGACGTTTCGACCGAGGACGCGGCGCACAAGGCGCACGAGCTTGGCTGCCTGCAGAAGATGTCGGACTACTGCCACACGCCCGACTGTCTGCGCGCCTTCATCCTGCGCTACTTCGGCGAGAGCGCTCCCGCCGCCTCCTGCGATCACTGCAGCAGCTGCAAGGGCGACTTCGAGCGGCGCGACGTGACGCTTGATGCGCAGAAAATCTTCTCGTGCGTCTACCGCATGAGAGGACGCTACGGCATGACGCTGACAGCGCAGGTGCTCAAAGGCTCCGCCGAGCAGCGCGTGCGCACGCTGCACCTCGACGAACTGTCGACCTACGGCATCATGCAGGAGCAGACGCTCGCCGAGATCAAGCGCTCGATTCAACGCTTCATCGCCACGGGGTATCTCTCTCTCACCGAGAGCGAATACCCCGTGCTGCAGCTCGCAGAACCCGCCTACGCTGTACTGCGCGGCAAGGAGCAAGTCTTCCAAAACTTCCCAAAGAAGCAGAAGGAAAAGCCCGTCGACATCTCGCTCTTCGACTACCTAAGGGCGCTCAGAAAAGAACTCGCCGCCCGCGACCGCGTGCCGCCCTACGTCATCTTCTCCGACGCGACGCTGCGCGACATGTGCCGCATTCTGCCCGAAACGCTCGACGACTTCCTGCACGTCAAGGGCGTCGGCGAAAGAAAGTGCGCGCGCTACGGCGAAGCCTTCCTCGCATGCATCAAAGAGCATCGCACATAAGCGAAAAGGCGGCGCAAGAGCTTTTTCTGCTGCCCTTGCGCCGCCTTTATAGGCACGCGCCGATGAATTTTTTCTCACGCCACCTTGCGGAACACATGCAGCCCAATGAGGAGCTGCACGAAGAGCAGCACGGCCAAGAGAACGAACGACGCCAGAAGGCTCGTACTGTGCGCGATGAAACCGATGGCGGCAGGCCCCATGAGCACGCCGAGGTAACCGCACGTCGACACCGCCGCGACCGCCGCATTGATCGTCATATCCTGCTGCTTTCCCATCAATGAGAAGAAAATCGGCACGATGTTCGCGCAGCCGAAACCGATCGCGAAGAAGCCGGGGAAGATGAGCCACGCGGAGGACGAAACGATCACGAGCAAGAAACCCGCGATGGCGATGACCGAACCGAAGAATACGACGCGGCGCGCACCCAGGCGATTGACAATCGCATCACCCAAGAGCCGCATGAGAAGCATCGCCGCAGAAAAGACAGCGAAGCCCGTGCCCGCAAGAGACATGTCCATCGCGCGCACCTCCGTGAGAAACACACCCGACCAGTCCATGACAGCGCCCTCGACGAGGAAGGATATACCGGCGACCGCCGCGACAAAGGCGACGATGCCGTGCGGCACGGCGAGCGCCCTGCCCTCGGGCGCACTCCTGCCCGCGAGCAAAAATCGCGCGAAGGCGAGCACCAAGAGCACGATGATGCCTGCCGAACACGCCGTCGCGCCCAAGGGCGTGAATCCGAGCGCCATCCAAACGCCGAAAAGTCCCGCCCCCATGAAGCCGCCCACGCTCCAAAGCGCGTGCATGCCGCTCATCACGCGCCTCTTCAAAAGCTGCTCGACGCGCACGGCATGGATATTGATTGTGACATCAATAATTCCCATGGAAGAGCCGAACAAAAGGAGTGTCGGTACAGCTAGAACGATATTGTCCACCATGGCAAGAGCCACAAGAAGCGCCGCAAAGACGAGCGAATCGACAGCGATCACGCGGCGGCAGCCGAAATGCCCGGCCAATACTCCTGCAAAAGGCATCGTCACCAGTGAGCCGACGCCGATGCAAAGAAGCAAGAGTCCAAGTACATCCTCAGCGACACCGAGTCGCGCCTTCAAAAGCGGCACGAGAGGCGCCCAAGATGCTACGCCGAAGCCGCCGACAAAGAAAAAAGCCTGATTGGCGCGATGCAGCAAACTGCGCGAGCGATCAACTGGCAAACCGTTGTTTTGCATATTCAACCCCCTTGTTCTAGGGGAGACTAACACATTCCCGATGGCTTGTCAACCGATAAACAGCAGCCTAAACGAAGTCTTGCTGCAACTTCGCGCACGATTTTGCACACGAGAAAAAGCAAAGTATATGCAGAGCCATCAAAAAGGAGGTTCATCCCATGAAGAAAATCCATGCACTCTCCCTCGCAGCCGTCCTCCTGCTCGCTCCCATTGCGCCTGTCTCAGACAACTTGCCCCTTGCATCCGTTGTCCATGCGGCAGCGCAGCAGGATACGATCAAAGAATCCACGCTCCCGGCAAAGGCCGCCGACGACAAAGACGAGGAACGCTCCGTCGAGGCTCCCGTGCCGTGGCTCCTCGTCGAAGACCATCGCATCGAAGCCTACGACGCCAACGGTAAGTGCGTGACCTACAGCAGTCACCCCCTGCTGCGCATCAAAGGCAGTGCACGCGCCCCGCTCGCACGCGGTCTCGACGCTTGGAACAGGCAGGAAGCGCAAGATGCGAAGCGTGGTTTCGATTTCGCCTACGAATACAAGAAAGAGGATCGTGATAACGGCGTTCTCAAAGAGACTTCCTACTTCGACTACTCTGTCATCACGAAGTGGGGGCGCGTCGACGAACAGATGATCAGCTTCTGCAGCTTCGCTATCACCTACTCGGGCGGCATACACCCGATGCACGGCGAAGGCGGCACGACCTTCGATACACGAACGGGAAAAAAAGTCCCCCTCGCCGCCCTCGTCACGAACCGCGAAGCATTGCTCCAAGCCCTTGCTGCCGCCTTCCATGCTCAATACCCAGGACGTGAGGAAGAACTGTTCGCCTTCGACATCCGCGAGCAGCTCGAACGGATTCACCCCGCAGAAAAAGCTCTCGACACCTTCTCTTGGTACATGGGCACGCGCGGCGAACTCGTCTTCCTCTACTCGCCCTACGCTCTCGCCCCCTACGCCTCCGGCGACTTCACGCTCACCATCGAGCGCGCGGACGCTCCGCAGCTTTTCATCGACGCGTATTCTATAGATTGATAAAAGGAGATCTTTCTCATGAAAGCAAAAGCACTCGCTCGCTTCCTGCTCCTCGTCGCCCTGCTGCTCCCTACACACCTCTCTTCGGCAACCGCTTTGCCCGAAGAAGCACTCTCTCTGGGCGGCCTCAAGATCGGCAGCTCCCGCGCCTACGTGGAAAGCATCTACGGCACACCCGACCGCCTGGAAAGCAGCATGTATACGAACATCGGACCCAACCATTCCGACGTAAAAGTTCTCTATTACTATTACGGCAACTCATTCAAAATCCTCATCCGCACGGACAGAGACAGCGTCATGGATATCAACACTACCGCCAACAACGGCATCGAAACACCGCAAGGCCTGCACGTCGGCAGCACCACAGCCGACATCGAGCGCGCCTTCGGCTGGCTGCCCGAGGGACTTGAAGGAAACGGCACCCCTATGAACTATGCCTATAGTTATGAAGGCATAGACTCCACCCTCATCTTCTACACTTACGAAGACGGCACGATCTACGAAATCCGCCTGATGGAGGATCTGTTCTGACGAACGGACAAAAATAAAAAACAGGTGCGGTCTGTATGGTTTCAATACAGACCGCACCTGTTTTTTGCAGACGGTTCCCTCACTCCTCCACCAGCCCCATAAAAGTCGCAAAGAACGCCTTGAGCTTTTCGATGACGCCCGCCTTCTTCTCGGCGCGAGCGCCGCCGAAGCGGCGAACGGGCGGCAGGATCGTATCAATCGCCGTGCCCGTCGTCTTGAACCTGCCGTCGCGCAGCGCACTTCGGACGAACTTCTCCGTCTCCTCGGGCTTCAGCTTCTCCTCCTGCACGATTTTTTCGAGCGCCTTTTCCTTCTCCGCATCGACATAGGTGCGCCAGTCCTCCATCACCTTCGTACTCGTGTTGACCGTCTTGATGAAGCCGTCGATCAGCTCCTTCTTGCTCCGAAGCTCGGGACTTGCGCCGACCGCGCGGTCGATCGCGCCGATGATGCTCTGATCCATGCCGTTCGATGCATGATACTTCTCCACAAGCAGCAGAATGTAGTCGATATTGATGTCCACCTGCCGGATCAATTCCAGCTCGAACACGACATCGTCGTTGATGTTCTCCTTCTCCGCATTTCCCGCGCCCGTCATCTCGCGATGAATGTCCAAGTACATGCTCTGGTAATCCTGCGAATCGCGCGGTGGCAGGAGCGGATCATTCTCCTCGAAATCATCAAACGCCGTGAGAATGTTCCTGAGGCGCAGAATGTTGCCGAAGATGCGCACGAAATCCTTCTGCGTCTGCTCGCCCAAGATCGGCTCACCGACAGCGAACTTCTCGCGCAGCTCTAGGATAAGCTCCGCATAGCCCTTGTGATGACGGCCGCTCGCATCGTCATAGCCGTCGTAGTAGTCACGAAAACCTCGCAGCAGCACGACGCTCTCGGCATTCT
Organism: Selenomonas sp. CM52; assembly: GCF_000292955.1. Classification (NCBI taxonomy): domain Bacteria; kingdom Bacillati; phylum Bacillota; class Negativicutes; order Selenomonadales; family Selenomonadaceae; genus Selenomonas; species Selenomonas sp. CM52. Next base: position 344 of record NZ_ALNM01000009.1, on the reverse strand, counting down.
CATCACCGAAAAGCGAGATCGCATCGTCCGTCGCTTTCGCCAGATTGCGAAAAGCGACGATATTGCCAAACGTCTTGACCGAATTCAAAATGCGGTTCGTGCGTGAAAACGCCTGAATCAGCCCATGGTACTTGAGGTTCTTGTCCACCCAAAGCGTGTTGAGCGTCGTCGCGTCAAAGCCCGTGAGGAACATATTGACGACGATGAGCAAATCGATCTCGCGCTTCTTCATGCGCTGAGAAAGATCCTTGTAATAATTCTGAAAGGAATCCCCGTCCGTCGAAAAATTCGTAGAAAAACGCGCATTATAGTCCGCAATCGCGTCCGAAAGGAAGTCGCGGCTC
>NZ_ALNM01000008.1:0-1958 GCF_000292955.1 Selenomonas sp. CM52 | reverse complement strand
GGCGAGCCGCTCCTTCGGCGCGGCATCGTCGATCTCGTGCGCGAGATCAAGGCGGTCGAGGGCATCGAGCGCGTCGCTCTGACGACGAACGGCGTTCTCCTCGCCGACCTCGCAGAGGAACTTCGCGCGGCAGGGCTTGACGGTGTGAACATCAGCCTCGATACGCTGGCAGAGGACGCTTTCTCTGACATCACGCGCCGTTCTGCCTCGCTTCTGTCCGTCGTGCGCCAGGGCATGGAGGCGGCGCTCGCTGCAGGGCTCAAGACGAAGCTCAACTGCGTGCCGCTTAAGGGAGTCAATGAAGCGGAACTTGTTTCGCTCGCTGCCCTCGCGAAGGAGCACCCGATCGACGTGCGCTTCATCGAGCTCATGCCGATCGGCATGGCGAAGGAGGCGGGGCTGACGGGCGTGCCGACCGCTGAGGTGCGCCGCATCTTGGAGGAATCTTTCGGTGCGCTCGTGCCCGTCGTTAAGGAAGCGCTCACCGGTCCCGCCACGTGCTTTCGGCCGGCGGGCTTCCGCGGTGCGCTCGGCTTCATCGACGCGCTGGAGCACAAGTTCTGCAGCTCGTGCAACCGCGTGCGCCTGACGGCGGAGGGCTATCTGAAGCTGTGCCTTGCGTTGGATGCGGGGCTTGACCTGCGCACACTTCTGCGCACGGGTGCGGATGACGCGGCTCTCTTCAGGAAGCTGCGGCAGGTGATTGCCGAAAAGCCGCGCGAGCATCACTTTGAAGCGGCGGGCGGCGCGGGCGAGGAGAAGCGGCGCATGTACCAGATCGGAGGGTGAGGATTGGGAAAGATTGTAACGATTGCCGCGAGCGAGCGGCGCGGCACGAAGAAGAAGCCGCTGGAAAAGGCGCTCTTTCATGTGGGGCACGGCATCGTCGGCGATGCGCACGCGGGGAAATGGCACCGGCAGGTGAGCTTTCTGGGCGCGGCGGAGATCGAGGCGTTTCGCGCACGCGGTGCGACGGTCTCCCACGGCGATTTCGGCGAGAACATCGTCGCAGAGGGCTTCTCCTTCCGTGAGCTTCCCGTCGGTACGCGCCTCGCGGCAGGCGATGTCATCTTCGAAATCACGCAGATCGGCAAGGAGTGCCATGCGCACTGCGCCATCTACGCGGCGGTCGGCGACTGCATCATGCCGCGCGAGGGCGTCTTTGCACGCGTACTGCACGGCGGTACGCTGAAGCCCGGCGACGAGCTGCGCCTTTTCGAGGGCAAGCTGCCGCTTGACGCCGCCGTCATTACGGCGAGCGACAAGGGCTCACGCGGCGAGCGCGAGGACAAGAGCGGCGACTTGGCGCAGCATCTGTTGGAGGAGGCGGGCTATCGCATCGCACGGCGTGTGATTTTGCCCGACGATGAGGAGGCGCTCGCGAAGGAGATGCGGGAATGCGCCGATCTCGGTCTCGCGCTCGTCGCTACGACGGGCGGCACGGGTTTTTCCGAGCGCGATGTGACGCCCGAGGCGACGCGAGCCGTCATCGAGCGCGAGGCGCCGGGCATCGCCGAGGCGATGCGCGCCCTTTCGATGCAGGTGACGCCGCGCGCCATGCTGAGCCGCGCCGCCGCCGGTATATGCAAGCGCACGCTGATCGTCAATCTGCCGGGCAGCGCCAAGGCGGTCGAGGAGTGCCTCGGCTTCGTCCTGCCGCAGTTGGCGCACGGCATCGAGATCCTGCGCGGCGACGCGGGCGAGTGCGCGAGAAAGTGAGGCCGCAGAGCCTCGCCGATGTGACGCTTCTCGTCGTCGCGGGCGGCAGCAGCCGGCGCATGGGCGAGGACAAGCGTTGGCTCGATGTCGGCGGCGTGCCGCTGTTGGAGGGGCTGCTGAAAAAGGCGGCTGCTGCGGGATTTGCGGAGATCTTTCTGTGCGTCGAAGAAAGGAGCGAGGGCCTGCAAGCCTTGGCAAGCCGTTATGGCGCGAGGATTCTCGTCGATGAAACGGCGGGG
>NZ_ALNM01000007.1:0-1110 GCF_000292955.1 Selenomonas sp. CM52 | reverse complement strand
AGGGTGGAGAATCTGGAAGCTGCCGCTTTTCCTACGCCTTTTTGGCAAAGACCGTGCCGGATTTGAAGTGTTCGCAGATTCCTTTTTCCAAGTCTACATGATCCCTGACCTTAGTATAGCCCAACGCTTCAAGCACCTCTTTATTCATGCGTCCGATGGCTTGCCGGACTTGATCATCCTTCAGCCTCAGGTCGCATTCATCCTTGTGCATGCGGAAGTACTCCTCTACGGCGGGCCCGCTTGCCAGGATTGCCGGCTTGCCCTTATCGGACATCTCGGCCAGCTTGCGCTGCATCTCTTCCGTGCAGATGATGTTCTCGTAAATATGCCGCGCTGTCTGGCTGTCAGCAAGGAAGGAGTTGAAGGGAGTCGAGTCGAGGAAATCGTCGAAAGAGGGGAGCCTTGTCATGAAAATTATCCTTTCTGTACTTGTGACGTCATGTTATATGCGCTTCAATAGCTTGTCAGCCGCTTGAGCAGAAACAGCTACCAAAGTTTCTGCTAAATTCATTCCTGTGGTCGGTTACGTCTCTGAGATGATTATATCACAGACGATGTCGATTTTCGGGTTGATTCCGGACTTTGCAAAAAAAATTAATGATTGTGCGTGTGGTTTTCTATATAGCCGTTTTCATACGCGCTCATACTGCATGATGTTTGAACTGTCTTTGCCGAGTACTTTTACAATCGAGATGGCATCGCTTCGTACCATCTCGTAGAACGTCCTGCCGAGCGTCAGTTTCGTGCCGCGGCTCTGTGTCCAGTCTGTGCCGAAGAGCGATTTCAGATTGAATTTCGTGCCAGGAGTCAATGCTGTGACGCGGGCAATCGTCTCAATATAGGCTTTGGAGAGCTCATCAGCTTCACCGAGAAGCAGGCTACGGATGTAGACACTCGTCGGCACCCCTTTTTGCGCAGCTTGCTTTTCGAGACCGGCATACTCTTCATCGGACAGTAGTACTTGAAGGTTTTTCAATGGAAGTCCTCCTTTTGTGACCAATATTGAAAATGCCTAAACTCATATTTATATTGTATATCAGAGATAAGGGACTGTCAAGCACTTTTGAGAGAATATTTTAGGAAGCGCTGATAAAATGAGGTCGCCCAGAT
>NZ_ALNM01000006.1:0-34053 GCF_000292955.1 Selenomonas sp. CM52 | reverse complement strand
CCCCGCCGTATCAAAATCCTCATCGGGCAAAGCGTCCTCGGGATCGTCCTCGTTCGCCGCATAGCTGAAAATCGTCGCAACCGCAAGGTCGCGCCCCGCCGCTGCCAGCTGACGCTTGACCTCCTCGTAATACTTCATGCAGACAGGAATCGACGCGACCGCGAACATCGAATTGAACCCCAAGACGGCTGTCCCTTGAGCGAATACGCCTTGCCGCGCATCGTCTTCTGATCGAAATGCGCGAGGATATATTCCGTCACGGCACGGATGCGCTCGGGCGCGGCAAGCGCCTTCTCACGGTCAATGGCACGCACTTCCTTGTCCTCGATCTCCGCCTTGCTCTTCATCGTGTTGATGTAATCAATGCGAAACGGCAGCACATTGCCGTCGTTGATGGCGTTCACAATCGTATAGGTGTGGAGCTTGTCGCCGAAAAGCTGCGGTGTCGTCCGCGCCGAAGGCTTGCCCGCGCCCGACGCATTCGGCGCGAAAATCGGCGTGCCCGTAAAGCCGAAGATATGATACTTCTTGAACGCCTTCGCAATCGCCGTGTGCATATCGCCGAACTGCGAGCGATGGCACTCATCGAAAATCAGCACGACATGCTTGCCGTAGATCGCGTGCGTCTTGTTCTGCTTGATGAACATAGCGAGCTTCTGAATCGTCGTGACGACGATGCGCACCGCATCATTCGCGAGCTGACCCGCGAGCACGCGCGTCGACGTATTGCCGTTCGCCGCCCCCTTTTCGAAGCGGTCGTACTCCCTCATCGTCTGATAGTCAAGATCCTTGCGGTCGACCACAAAGAGCACCTTGTCAATATCCGGCAGTCCTGCGGCAAGCTGCGCCGTCTTGAACGAAGTCAGCGTCTTGCCCGAGCCCGTCGTGTGCCAGATATAGCCGCCGCCCTCGATCTTGCCCCAAGTCTTGTAATTCGACGCGATCTTGATACGCGACAAAATGCGCTCCGTCGCCGCAATCTGGTACGGACGCATGAGCATCAGCACCTCTTCCGTCGTAAAGATCGAATAGCGCGTCAAGACGGCGAGCAGGGTATGCTTCGCGAGGAACGTGCGTCCGAAATCCATGAGATCCGTGATGAGGCGGTTGCTCGCATCCGCCCAAAACGATGTGAACTCAAAACTGTTGCTCGTCTTCTTGCTCGCCCTGCGCCCCGCCGCATCCATCTCGCGGATGTGACTTGCACGCGTCGTATTGGAATAATACTTCGTATTCGTCCCGTTCGAAATAATGAACACCTGCACATACTCATACAGCCCCGCACCTGCCCAGAAGCTGTCGCGCTGATAGCGATTGATCTGATTAAACGCCTGCCGAATCTCCACGCCGCGCCGCTTCAGCTCCAAATGCACGAGCGGCAAGCCGTTGACAAGAATCGTCACATCGTAGCGATTCGCATGAGCCGCCGCCGTCTCTGCTTGCGCATCCGCACCGCCTTCCACCGCATATTGGTTGATGACCTGCAAACGATTGTTATAAATGTTCTCCTTGTCGATCAGCTTGATGTTCTTCGTCGTTCCGTCATCGCGCCGAAAATTCTGAATGTAATCCGTCTGAATGCGCCGCGTCTTCTCCACAATGCCGTCGCCCGCAGGCGCGATCGAAGCCTTGAAGAACCGTTCCCACTCCGCATCACTGAACGCATAATCATTGAGCGCCGAAAGCTGCTCCCGAAGATTCGCGACCAGCTCCGCCTCGTCATGAATCCGAAGATACGTATAGCCTTCCTCTTCCAGCAGAGCGATCAAAGCCCGCTCAAGCGCCGCCTCCGACTGATACGCCGCATACGGCGCACGCTCCTCGCGAACATACTGCGCGAGCACCGTGCTCTCTTCTGCGCTTGCGATGAGATTGTAGTACATGATCAACCTCGCTTCTTTCGTATTTTCCGTCCCGTCGTCCCGCTTATCTCTCTGATGTTGCCATCATTCCCATGCGCATAATTCGTGAAAAGGATGTTTGTATCCTGCTTTCCGCCGCTTCAACTCATAAAAAAAGAGAGCCAGATCACTCCGACTCCCTCAAGTATGCGTCCGCAAACACATACCCCAATTCACACCCTCATTATACTACCGAGCTTGCAAATATGCAAGCTAAATGTACGCTTTAAGCGCAGTCATTCGCATCGATAAATCACGATGAATAACGATTGCTGCAACTATAGGATTCACTGATTTAACATAGTCCTCTGTAATTTTCTCAAACTCTCTGATAAATGACTTGATCTCCGTCTTAGGCACATGCAGGATTTTGAGATAATAACTCACGAGAATGACGTAGTCGCCAATCGTCTTAAAGTTCACATAGGGCAGCCCGACTTCTTGCTGTAAGCATTGCCTCATAGCTCTATTGGGATCAACGCTTCGAAAGCGCGTATCAAAAACTACTGCGTTATGTGCAATTGCATTTCTTAAATCTTTCAGCATGTAAATATACTTATAGACAAGCTGCCGATCCGTATCACATGCCAAGTTCAGTCCGAGCCTACGAGAAATATCATCTCGCACATTATACGTCAAGCACGACAAAAGAAATCCAAAATCTCCCATCGTCATGACTTCAAACAAAGCCCAAACAGGAACACCTGTATAATTCACATTATCATAAAAGTGCGCTATTTTAGGATTTCCCCTTCGATATTCTTTTGCAAGACTCGACTGAATCGAATTCTGTAAATTGAGTTTTGCCTGCTGCAATGCCTTCTTCCGGTTCACACTCGCTCCCAACGGAGAATTGCGATAGCTGCTGACCACGCTCTCACACATCACTTGGATGCTCTCCGATCTCGCTTTTGTAAGAATCGCCTCCAGCGCAATATTTTTGATCGCAGTTTCGATAAACATCACCTTTCCATACAGCAGGGACTTCAATGCCGCATCGTATCGAATCGTCGCATAAATCTCACTGTATGACGTAAACGGCAGACTATTTCCCGCATGATGAAAAAACCGATATCCCTTATACCCATGAAAATATCCCGTGTTAATCAGTTGGCGCTTCTGCGCACTCCCAGAAATCGCTATTCCATTCTCGCGGAGATGACGCATCAAACCATCCGTGGTTTTATAACTCATAAGAACCTCCCGACATTTGCTATATATTTATTATAACAAATATATATTCCTATAACAAGGCTCATCGAATTTAGCACAGATGCGCTTGCGCTCTCGGGGCGTTTTCACATACGACCTTTTCACCAATCAGCTGCGCTCTTCGCGCTTGCTTCTTGGAAAGGTCAGCAGTTTATCGCGGTAGTATTCGTATTGCTTCTTGCGTGCGACGATCTCAGCGGGAAGGCCGCTTGTGAGATCGTTGCATAAGGCATCGAAGCGGTCGAGGATGGAGACGATTTTTTTCTGTACATCGAGCGGCGGGACGGGGATAGAATACTTATCCAGCATAGGGCGACGTATAGATACCACTGAAGATTGAACGGCATTTTGCGTTATATATCGATAAAACGTGGTTTTCATATAGTAAAATAAAAATCTAGGCAATATTCGCCCATCAATAATATGAATCCTATATGCACGTTGATGTAGTGCATATTTACCTTCTATGTAGTGAAAAATTTTCCCTACCCCAACACCGTCACCCGACGTAATGATAGCTGTTTCATCATATTCATAGCTGTTCTTCCAGCGAACTTCTTGTGAACGTACAAAAAAAGGAAACATTCCCGCCGATAGTCCTTCGTTTGTATTACTACTGCCAGTTCCTATTTCAGCAATTTCAGACAGCCTAATATGGATTACACCTATATCATCCACGCGGACAAAATTCAAAAGACTGTCGCGGTAAAAATTATACTGCTTTTTCCGCAAGGTAAGCTCCGTGGTAAGCTCCGTAAAACTGTCTAACAATTTTACGATTTCATTTTGAATTTCCAATGGCGGGACGGGGATTTCAATGCCCTTAATCGCTGGAACACTGGAATGAACAACTTTACTTTTTACGCGCCCCTTGCTTTTCTGCCTTTGTGCCATTTCCGTCGATAAAACATATGAAAGATATTTTGGATTCTGCTTGTGTTGCAAAACAACAATATCTCCACCTGCTAAACATCTATCATACCCAATATATGCTGTAGATTTTGCAATCTCTTCAACGTTTTCACCAGTAATAGCAAACAAAATATCGCCATGCTCAAAATATTTTGGATTAGCAACAACCGTTTCATCTGTATGCGAAATACAAGCATCAAACCATATACCATATGTTGTATAAATCTCGCCATAGCGAACGCATGGAGTTCCTTTTTCTTTTACTTCATCGCGCTTGATTCCTGAACCACGAAATACATTTGTTGCAATTTCTCCCAGCTTCCTATATTCCACTCCATCTGGGCAAAGCTCTTCCATCAACTCCCTCAGCCTGCTCATAGCGCGATGCCCTCCTCGTCTTCGATCTCGGCAATGATCTTGTCGATTTCACGCCGCAGCACTTCTTCCCTTGCGACGATCTCGCTAATCTCTGCGTTGAGCGCCGCGATATCGATGACCTCGCGCGTGTCCTCCGGTTCGACGTAAGTGCTGACGGAGAGGTTGTAGTCCTCGACGGCAATTTCCTTGCCTTGGACGCAGCGCACCGTGTAGGCAACATCTGCGCGGTCAGTATACATCTGCAGGATACGCTCGATATTTTCCTGCGTGAGCTTGTTGTTGTTCGTGACCTTGATGCATTCCTTCGAAGCGTCGATGAAGAGCGTAGTCGTGTCCGCTTTCGACTTCTTCAGCACCATGATGCAGGTCGCGATACTCGTGCCGAAGAAGAGATTGTCCGGCAGTTGGATCACAGCATCGACGAAATTGCTGTCGATGAGATATTGGCGAATCTTCTTCTCCGCGCCACCGCGATACATGATGCCGGGGAAGCAGACAATCGCCGCCGTGCCGTTCGCCGCCAGCCACGCGAGCGCGTGCAAGATGAAGGCGAAGTCGGCTTTCGACGGCGGCGCAAGCACGCCCGCAGGCGCAAAACGCGGATCGTTGATAAGGGTAGGATTGTTCTTGCCTTCCCACCGAATCGCATACGGCGGATTGGAAACGATCGCCTCAAACGGCTCAAACGCATCATGCTGCGGATCAGTCAGCGTATCGCCGCGCGCAATGTCGAAGTCGTCGAAATTGATGTCATGCAGGAACATATTGATGCGGCAAAGATTGTACGTCGTGATGTTGATCTCCTGCCCGTAGAAGCCGTTTCGCACATTCTCCTTGCCAAGAGTTTTGGCAAACTTCAGTAATAGAGATCCACTGCCGCAGGCGGGGTCGTACACTTTGTTCACCCGCGCCTTGCCGATGACCGTGAGGCGCGTCAGAAGCTCGGAGACTTCCTGCGGCGTATAGTATTCACCGCCGCTCTTGCCGGCATTCGAAGCGTACATCCGCATGAGGTATTCATAGGCGTCGCCGAAGGCATCGATCGTGTTGTCCCGATAATCTCCCAGCTGCATTTCGCCGATGCCGTCGAGAAGCTTCACGAGCTTTGCATTGCGCTCCTTCACCGTAGCGCCGAGCTTGTTGCTGTTGACATCGAGATCTTCAAAAAGCCCCGCAAGATCGTTTTCACTCGCCGTGCCGGTCGCCGAGGCTTCAATGTTGTGAAATACCTTTTCCAGCGTTTCATTGAGGTTTTCATTCATCGGCGCACTTTTTCGCACATTGGAAAAAAGCTCGCTCGGCAGGATGAAGTATCCCTGCTCCTCCACAAGATTCTCGCGCTCCGTCTCCGCCTCTTCATCGGACAGTGCAGCATAGTCAAATGCCGCATCCCCCGCCTCATGCGCCTCACGGTTGAGGTAATTCGTCAGCTTCTCCGAGATATAGCGATAAAAGAGCGTGCCCAAAACATACTGTTTGAAATCCCAGCCATCCACCGAGCCGCGCAGATCGTTCGCAATCTGCCAGATCGCCCGATGCAGCTCCGCCCGCTCCATTTCCTTCTTATTGTCCATCGTATCGCCTCCGTAGTCAGTCTGCTTTTCTAATTCTTGTTGAAGCCGCCTTTGTCCTTCTAGTGAAAGCGTTCCCCGCAAAACAACCAGACATCCACGGAGCAGATAGCTTACAAAATTTCGCCAAATTTTTCTCTCACTTCATCGCTATCCCTGCCGGAAATCGGCTTGCCGGTGACATTTGCAATGGCATCGAGAATTTTTCTCGCGCGATGAACGATAAATCTCTCGAAATCATCGGACATGCAATCGGCCATATCAATCCAATGACTGGCGAGATAATCGCACAAGTCTGTCTGCTCTACCTTTTTCTTCTCGATACGCGCCAGGTATTCACTCGGAGCAACACCGCCTATCTCCCGATTGGTACTGTACGATAGGGGCGTCTTGTTAATGATGGAATCCCACTTGATATAATCATATCCCCTACTCTTGCAATAGTTTTTCGGAAAGATATGGTGAATGTCAATGCCGGCGGCTTTATAGAGAACAAGATCCATCTCCTGCCCGCTGATGAAGTCACGACTGTGATTCTTCATGATAAGCGCCATGATTCCCTTATAGGCAGCACTCCGTCTTGACTGAAGCATCAACAGGCGCATGGGATTGAAATAGGAATCGACGATGGTCTTGGGCAGCTCACCACCGTTCAACCAATTCATCACGCCAACCACATCGTTTACATAACGCGTCTCATTGGCACTTCCATAAAGCTCACCGAATACACCGCACCAATACCATCGCTTGATATTATTCTTCACATTGGAATTTTTGATTCGACGACCGGGCAAGAGCAAGGCGCACAAAACAGCCAACGGAATGAGCTGCGTCGTATAAGGAAGATCGCGGCTGACGAAAATGCGCTCCTCGAAGAGCAGCATTTCCGCTTCCTCGAATCCCTGTGTCAGAACATCGGCGTATTTTTGATAATCGGCAAGTTTCAGATTCAGCACGTCCTTCTTCTTGCAACTCACCGTTCCCTTCTTCTCATAGGCTGCGAGGAGCGTGCAGGCGGTCAAAAAATCCGTAGCCGTGACAATGTTCAAGATGTCTCCGTTGAGATGGTTGCCTTGGCGCTTTTCCCAATCTTGCCTGAGTTCAAAGTCGTCCATAGCAAATACAGCCGTAACGAGTTCAAAAACCGTAAGTGATACGCCCCCTTGGTTCACATTCTCAAAAACTTGGCATACCGCTTCCTTCGACGTGTCTTTGTCCAAGCTGATAACAGGCATTCGATAATGGGATACGCAATCTATGATTTTCTCCATAAAGGCAAGATACTCTTGGCAGACATTTTGCTGACCTTGGTGATACTGCATGTAGCCGAGCTGCCACCGAGTCGCCTTCACGCTGTCCAAAATGATATTGAGCGGAAACAACTTATTCGCATATTCCTTTTCGGCAGTCGAAACATCGAGATCAATTTTTCTGCCGAAGTCGGATGTGATTTGCTTCGACTCCGGGACGGATAAAATAGCCTCCACTCGATCAACAGCAGGATCAATCGCCTTGGCAATATCGATGTAGTAAAAGCGCTTGATTTCATTGCCTTTGTCAGTTCTGGTTTTGACAGCATTCGGACTGCACATAGATGCATAGATGGAAGTGAGCCGCTGCTGACCATCCAGAATAAGCTGCTCCGGTCTAGCATTAGATGCCAGCGCTCCCTCAATCATACGATGCTTGAAACGAACATTCGCATTGTCGTATTCGAGGAACATGGCAGCACCTACTGGGAAATTCTGCGTAATGCTGGCAATAAGCCCACGAATGCGACTGTCATCCCATACCCAGCCGCGCTGGAAATCGGGCAATTGAATGTTTCCTTTGTCGATGTCCTTCATCAAATCCAAAATCGGAGTATCGTTTGTTCTCATGCAGTCCATCTCCTATCTTTTATTGCCATCGCAGTGCATATCACCACGGCTGTTATTTATCTCTATATTGCTGATCATATCACCCGCCTTCTTGGAGTCGGGTTATTCTACGGATTCATTATATCGTACATTGCCCTGCATTAAAAGCACAGACGAACTATCCTCTATATAGCTAAACGGCAAAGATCTCAAAGTATCTCCTCATAACACCAGCGTTTATATGTCCATCCAGATATTGCTTCCGTACAGCCTCTTGAATCTTTTTTCGTGCTCTCGTGTTCTTTCCAATCGTTTTTAATAAATTTTCCGCACACCATGTAAGCCAATCAATATTAAAATTCGCATAATCAAAGTTCTCCCAATCGGATATCCAATCATAAAAAGGGGTGCCGCTCTTTTGAATAAACTCGCGTGCTTTATCTCTCTGCTTAAAACATCCGCTCAAATCGGCATTCGCAATATGTACTAAAACACTCTCATACTGACTAGGATATACTTTACCACGGTCATCCTCAATCGTTTTTACAAAATCAAAAAGCGCATTTTCCCATTGAACGGTAGATTTCAATATACCAGATTGGAGTAATCGGCAAAACAATTCTAAAGTACCAGTGTCCCACTCCCATTTCTTTTTTCCTGCCAAAGAGCGAATGGCTCTTCTTGCCGCTCCATCAACGTAAGGATAAAGGACATCCAACACATAAAAATATTTTTCTTGCATCAACGAGGATATATGTTCGCTCGCAAATTTTTCATTTCGTATGCCATTATACAAGGATAGTCCATTTGAAAGAACCCGACACGCTTCATTTAGATCAATCCGCGCACCAATAATCGCTCGCAATATCGAATCAAGATATTCATGCAGCAGAGATATGCACTCTTCGTGCTCTTTACTAATGTACTTCTGACGAGCAATTCGTGAAAAAAGATTAGCTACTTTGTTTGCTCTTGAACGAAAATCAATGCCAGAAACACGCTGTGTTAACTCATGCAAAATCATTGCAATCAGCTCAGTTGTCAGCGGTATGTAATACAACAAGATCAAAATCTTTTCAAAGATTTCATTCCTTTGCATACCGTCCAATTCTTGAATATTGTTTAGAATGCATTCCAGTCTCTCTTGCCCATCCGGAGTAACGGAAATTATCTCAATATCAGCTGAGGACAATATCCGTTCTATATTTTTTGCAGAACAATAGCGAAGAATAAAAAACACATCATCCCCCGTAAGTTTCGATACTTTAATATTCCCACACTCGCCAATAAGTAACGCGCCATTTTCTAAAGGTATGTCTGGCGTTGCGATCGTAGTCAGCGCCGTCTGCGCATACAATTGCAGACTGCGTGAAAACTCACGATAGCGGTCAACAAAAACATAATTTTTTATAACATAAGACCAGCTATCCACCACCTGTTGCCTCAGCTGTGAAATGCTCGGTGTTTTAACATACATGACATAGGAAGTTTGCGCTTCTCTCTCGGCTTCTTCCGATTTATCATGAGCTGAGATGAAGTCTATATAAAATAATTGCATGGTATATAGTTCTCTCAAAAATTCATTCTGAGCGTATCCTATCTGCGGCAAGCTATAAAAGATTTTATCTAAATTGATATTTGCCGCTTCTTTTTGTATTCTTTTACCATCTTCACTTGTACATCCTGGAGAAACTCCTTGACTAATCATATTAGCCAAATATTTTTGATTCATGTGAGCAATAAAATACCAACCAAATTTCTCCTGTTGATAAAAGCCCATCGCCGCTTTCTGTAGGTACTCATAAGCTGCAGCATATTCAAACAAATGATAAGACAACGCGGCCTGCTCCATATACAACAATGGATTTCGCTCCGATAAAAGTTCTTTATTTTTATGCCTGAACGTTCTTAGTTCAGCCATATTATAGCTCATGACAGCACGCATAATTCTATCGGCAGAAATCGCCCTTTGTTGAAGAATCTCTGTCTCATCAGGTATTTTCATGACATGCTCGCGATCTGCTGAGGCCGCTAGGAAATACGCGCTGCTTTTCACGAGTACTTCATAAATCGCTTGATACTTCTCGATATCTTTCTCAGGCACTTCATATCGTTCTCTAAACAAGGCAACCTGTTCGGCAGCAATGGCACGGATGCCATCTAAAATCTCTCGCCCCTTGTCACGGCCATCATCCATCATGATCTTATTATCATGCAAATGAACTCCGATTAAACGAAATGCTCTTTCTATGTACTTCAAGTGAACGTAATTCATATCTTGAAATGGTATAAGGAATTGATATATCTTGTCGAGTTCGCTAATATCTTCTTCCTTTCTTAAAAACTCCAACATACCCAATGTTCGTTTTTCGATTTTTAACTTCTTATAATCAGTGATTTTGCGTGCAGCATAGAGCAATTCTATCCCAAACTCCTTAAAATAATTGACCTCCATCTCAGAATACGATCGATCTGCTACGATCATATAAGAGCGCGGCATATCGCGTCCCAATATCTCCTTGACCCATGAAAATATTTGCTTCAAATCTGGATCATTAAAAGAATATCCAATAAATACAAGCGTATTGCCCGCAATCAACGCCTTGATATATGCTGTCAACAAGCGAAAGTTCTGTGCATATTTCAAATAATCTTCTTCCTTGAGAACAAAATTATCGTGTTCAAAGTCGCCATGCATCTTTATGATTTTACTTTCTGCAAACCCATAGACCAAATCACTATCACGGCTAATTACATCTACAACGCGATAAGTAGCTTTAGCGGCTTCCTCTAATAAATAGTCGTAATTGGTTGTCACAATCGTACTGACTTGAAACTTGAAAATTTCATGATGTATATCATTCGGAGACAACATCTTTTTATGCTTAAAAACTTCCCTCATCAAACGTGTGTAATCACGTTTTCCGTACTGTACATAATAGTATTGAGGAATTTTCAAGAAATCGTCTTGCGGCGCAACATCCATCCGTTCCTTGATAATCTCTATGGCTTCCTTCCATGATGGCATACCTGACGGAATCGACGCACCTGCCCCAACAAAGAAGACCAGTCGTTTATCGCGTTCCGCTTGTTGAATCAATCGACGCTCTTCATTATATACCTTATCTATATATTGATATTGACTCATGGTATCTCCCTACTCTTATTGGTTCTACATCTGCGATACAGAAATCAAAACGGCAACGGAAGTACGTCATCCCCTACCCCACGACAAACCTCGCCGTGCTCCCTTCTTCTCCCTTTTCCACTTCCAGCCGCACGTCGATGCGGTTTTTCAGTTCCTCCACATGGGAGATGATGCCGACGAGGCGGCCGCCTTTTTGGAGGTCCATGAGTGTCTTGATCGCGAGGTCGAGGGTTTCGGCGTCGAGAGTGCCGAAGCCTTCGTCGATGAAGATGGTGTCGAGGCGGATGCCGCCGGCGTAGTTGGTGACGACGTCGGCGAGGCCAAGCGCAAGGGCGAGGGCGGCGAGGAAGGATTCGCCGCCCGAGAGCGTCGCCATGGGGCGTGCGTAGCCCGTGTTCTCATCGAAGATTTCAAGATCAAGTCCCGCGCTCCTGCGCATGTCGGCGACGCCTTCTTTGCGCTCCAAGCGGTACTGCCCGTGCGTCATGCGCAGGAGGCGCATGTTCGCGGCATCCGCCACATCGGCGAGAATGGAGCGCAAGACGTATGTCTGGAAATGCATGCGGTGAGGATTCTGCCCAGCGGCGACTTCCGCGAGCCTGCCCGTCGTATGGTAGGCGGCTTCAAGCGAGGCCGCTTCAAGAGCGAGCTTTTGCAGCTGCTCCTCGCGCGACCTGCGCTCCTTCAGCTCCTGTGCCAGTGCTGCGGCTTCGCGCGTGCCTGCCGTCCACGCGGCAGCCGCTTCCTCCCGCGCCGCTTTGAGCTTGGCGAGGTCGGGTGGAGCGATGCCGGCCGCCTCCTCGGCGGCTTTTTTTTCTGCCTCGGCGAAAGCCGTTCGCTTGTCCTCGTAGGCGCGGATGCGGTCGGAGACTTCCTTGCGGCCTTCTGCTGTCGCGAAGTGTCCTGTGAGCACGGCGCGAAATGCCGCTTCGTCCGAGAATCCCGCGCTCTTCAAGCGCTCGGTGAGAAGCGCCGCGCTCTTTCGCGCTTCTTCCTGCGCGAGTGCCGCCGCTGTCTTTGCCGCCTCGGCTGCGGCCTTGGCTGCGGCAAGCTCTTTCCCTGCACCGGAGAAAGCGTCCTGCGCTGAGGCCAGCGCCTTCTCCCTCTCTGCGATGCCACGTCTTGCCGCCGCGAGCGCCATCTCGACCGCCTTCGGCTCGCGGTATGCTTCGGGCAGAGACGCGCTCTTTTCCTGCAATGCTCCCGCCGCCTGTGCGGCCTCACCCTTGGCTGCTTCCGCGCCCTTCGTCGCCTCCTTTTCTGCGGCTTCCGCCTGCACGAGCCTTGCGGCCAGTGCCTCGCGCTCGGCGGCGGCCTCCTTCTGCGCCGCTGCTGCCTGCTCAGTCGCCTTGACTTCGGCCTGCAAGGAGGCAATGGCGGCGGCGAGGCTTCCCTCGTCCTCCGTCGTCTGCGTCAGCGACTTCTGCGCCGCCGCCAACTCGCCGCGCACGGCGGCGAGGTCGGCTTCTGCCGCCGTCTTCGCCTTTTCCACCTGCTCGCGCGCCTTCTCCGCCTTTTCCGCCTCGCTTCGTGCGCGCTCCACATCCGCCTTTTCGGGCACTTCATCTTTGCTCACCGTCGGATGCGGATGCGCAGTCGAGCCGCAGACGGGGCAGGCCTTGCCGTCTTCCAGACTGCGTGCGAGGAGCGCCGCCTGGCCTTCCATATAGACGTGCTCCAAGGCGCGCTGATTCCTGCGCTTCGTCTCGTGCTCCTCTCGCGCCGCCCGCGCCTTTTCACCTGCGCTCTCGGCGGCTTCCTGCGCCTTTGCCGCACGCTTCTTTAATAGGGCGAGATTCTGCCGCGCCTCGCGCTCCTTTTCCTTCTGTGCGAGCGCAAGCGAAAGCCCTTCGGCCTTCGCCGCACGCTCGGCAAGCTCCTTCTCGCGCGTACCGAGCGCGAGAAGCTCGGCGGCGAGCTTTTCCTGCGCCGCCTTCGCCTGCGCCGCCTTCTCTGCCGCCTCATGCGCCGCCTCTTCGCGGCTCTTCGCACGCGCCCGCGCCTGTGCCAAGTCGATCGCGCACGCGCCGTATTCTTCGAGCTTGCGCACCTTCGCCTTGCCCTCTTCCAGCTCGCCTTCCCGCGCCTTCTCGTGCACCAGCGCGTCTTCGGCACGCTTCAGCTCATGTGCCGCCTTCTCGCGCCGCTTCTCTTGCGCGGCGCACTCAGCCTCGCGCTCCTTCGCCTTCTCGCGGTCACGCGCCGCGCCCGTCGCCACGTCTTCGATCTGTGCCGCACGCTGCGCCTCTTCGAGCTGTGCGCGGTAGCGCTCGACAGAGCCGCGCTTCTCCTCATGGTCGGCGAGCGTCTTTCGCGCCGTTTCCCAGCGCGTCAGAATTTCCGCCGCACGGATGCCCTCCTGCTCAGCACGCTGCGCCGCCTCCTGCTTTTCCTGCAGCGCCGCCGCCTGCTTTTCGAGGACGGCGAGCGTTTTTTCCTTCTCCTCGCTCGCCGCTCGGTGCGCGTCGAGCGAATCTGCCGCGCCGCCCGCGAGGAGCGCCCCTTCCTGCGCCTTGATTTCCGCTCTTCGCGCTTCCATCGCCTTGGCGCGGCTTTTGAAGAGTTCCTCCAATCTGCGGTAGCGCTCCGTCTTGAAGAGCATCGCGAGGAGCGCCTCGCGCTCGTCCACCTTCGCCGTCAAAAGGTCGCGAAACGCGCCCTGCGGCAAGAGAACGACCTGACGGAACTCGGCAGGGCCGAAGCCCAGAAGCTCCGTCATCTTCTGCGTCACCGACGACGGACGCTGTGCGAGCACGCGCTCCTCATTTTCTGCTGCTTCTCCTTCCTCAACCTGCCAGAGCATCGCCGACGCCTGCACCGGCGTCAGCCCCGTGCCGTCCTTCTTCATGCGCTCATAGGACGGCGTGCGGCAGATATGGTACTTCTGCGTTCCCAAAGCAAAGACGAAGTCGACGCTCGTCCTCGCCTCGCGCGGCGCTTCGTCCGTGCGCATCATCGTGCCCGTGCGCCCTGCCATGCTCGCCTCGCCGTAAAAGGCGAAGCAGATGGCGTCGAGCAGCGTCGTCTTGCCCGATCCCGTGCGGCCGTGAATGAGGAAAAAGCTCCTCGCGCCGAGTTCCGTGAAATCGACGACAGTCTTCTTCCCATACGAGCCGAACGCCTCCATGGTCAATCGCAGCGGCCTCATATCTTCGCCTCCCTTTCCTCGCGCAGCAGCTCTTCGAGCACATCAAAAAGCTCCTTCTTCTGCGCCTCATCGAGCGTCTCGCCCGTCATGTCGGCAAAGAACTCACCGAAGAGCACGTCATCGGGACGCTCCAGCTTCTTCCTGCCCTGCTCGCGCAGAGCGCCCGCCTGCTCCATGAGTCCCGGGCGCGTGACCTGCAGGACATTCGGATAGATGCGGCTGAGTTTGCCGTGCGCGTCGAGCACCGGCCCCTTGTCCATAAGCTCGACGGCCGTATAGTCCTCACTCTGCGGGAAACACTCGCGGTCTTCGAGGATTTCCTGAAGCGTGCCGCGCACGACTTGGAGGTCGTGCGGCGCGGCGAGCGCGGCTTCCTCAATCGTCACAGAGCCGTCGGCGGCGAGGTCGACGATGGTCGCCCCCTTCCTCTGCCCCGCCTCGCTGAACGAATACTTCATGAGCGAGCCTGCATAGCGGATGTTCGCCGCCCCCGCCTGCTGCGGCGCGTGCAGATGCCCGAGCGCCGTGTAGGAAAAGGGCGCGAAGCACGCGAGACTCACGCTGTCCGAACCGCCGACGGAAAGCGGCCTCTCCGACTCGGACGATGAGCCGCCCGCAATGAAGGCGTGAGCGACGGCGACGCTGCGGCAGCCCTCAGGCACGAGCGCCGCCGCGCGTGCGACGGCGAACGAAGTCGCCTCGTCGAAGCCCGCGAGATCTTTCGCCGCCTCGCCGTAAGCGAAGCGCACCGTCGCCGGCTCCATGTAGGGCAGAAGCGAAAAGGCGACCTTGCCGTGCGCGTCGTCCAAGATGACGGGAGCGACATCCGCCTGCAGATGCCCCGCGACAAAAACGCCGCCCCCTGCAAGGAGGCGGCTGCCGAAGCCGAGGCGCGCAGCGCTGTCATGGTTGCCCGCGATATAGATCACCTTGAGCTTTTCGTCGAGCAAAAGGCGCGAGAGCACCTCGTCGAAGAGTTCGACCGCCTCGACGGGCGGCACGGCGCGGTCATAGACGTCGCCCGCGATGACGACGGCCTCGGCGCGTGCGTCTCTCGCGAGATGCACAAGCTCGTCGAGGACGTGCGCCTGATCGTCCGTCAGATGGCGGCCGAAGAAGAGCCGCCCGAGGTGCCAATCGGCGGTATGGATGAAGCGCATGGGAAACCTTCCTTTCATACGAAGGCGGCGCGAGATGGCCGCAAAGCGGATTTATTTGTCGGGGAAGAACACGCGAAGCCTTTCCGCGGCGGTCGGCTTGCCCAGATATGTGCCGAGCAGGAAGAAGGCGAGTGAAGACGAAAGCCCCAGCACGATGGGATGCAGTCCGAATACATGAATCTTCAGCGCCTGCGCCGCGCAGTAGACGACGGTGCCGCCCGCCATCGAGAGCATAGCGCCCGCCTTGTTGGCACGCCGCCAGTAGAGGCCAAAGAGCATGACCCAGAGAAATGCCGTTTCGAGTCCGCCAAAGGCGAACATGTTGATGAGCCAGATGAGATTCGGCGGCGAGGCCGCGAGGAAGAAGACGAGCGCGCCGATGATGACGGTCGAGGTCATGGACAGGAGGCGCAGGCGGCTCATCGAGGGGACGCGCCCCTTCTTCATCTTTTCGTGCATGTAGACGTCCTTGATGATCGCCGACGAAGCAACGATCAGAAGCCCCGAGATCGTCGAGATTGATGCTGCCAGAGGGCCGATGATGGCGATGCTCGCGAGTTCGGGCGGCATCGCGCGTGCGATTGCCTGCGGGATGATGTTGTCGACCGTGCCGTAGTCCGTCACGGGGCCTGTCAGCACGCCGTGCGCGAGGATGCCCGTGAAGTTGATGCCGATGTTCATGAAACCGATGACGAACGTGCCGATGAGCATCGCCTGATGCAGTCCGCGCGTGTCGCGGTAGCTGATGCCGCGCACGACGGACTGCGGCAGCGCGATCGTGCAGATGCCGACGAGCAGCCACTGCGTGAAGTAGAGGCCGAGCGGCATGTCGCCGGCGGACAGAGGCGTGAGCATCGCCGGATGCTCGCGCTCGATCGTCTCCAGGATCGCCCAGTAACCGCCGCCCGCCTCAAGCACGAAGTAAAAGAGCAGTACGATGCCGATCATCATCATGACGGCGCAAAGCGTATCGGTCAGCGCGACGGCGCGGAAGCCGCCGATCGCCGTGTAGAGGACGACGACGGCGCCGAAAAGCACGAGTCCCGTGAAATAGCTGTAGCCCGTGACCGCCTCGAAGAGCTTCGCACCGCCGACGAACTGCGCCGTCATCGTGCCGAGAAAGAACAGCACGATGACGAATGCGGAAAGGTTCGCGAGCGCATCCGAGCCGAAGCGTGCGCGGATGATGTCGACGATGGTCACGGCGTCAAGGCGGCGCGAGAGGAGCGCGACGCGCTTGCCGAAGATGCCAAGTACGAGGAAAATCGCCGTGACCTGCACGACCGCCATGTAGATCCAGCCGAAGCCGACCTTCCACGCCATGCCGGGACCGCCGACGAACGAGCTGACGGAGCTGTACGTCGCGACCGTCGTCATGGCGAGCACGAAGCCGCCGATCGCGCGGTTGCCGATGAAGTACTGAGAGACGAAGCCCGCGCCTTCCTTTTCCCTGCGCACGCGCACGGCGAAGCTGACGGCGAGCATCAACCCCATGAAGGCGAGGAGCGGCAATAGGAGCGAGAGCTTTTCCATCATGCCTCGCCCCCCTTTTGCCTCTCCTCATCGTCGAGCGGCATGTCGCGAAAGACGAAGCGCAGCAGGAGTGTGACGATGACGAGCGCCATCGCCCATGTGCCGAACGTGCCGAGGACGACCCAGAGCGGCAGCCCCGCGATGCGGATGCTATTGTCAAGAAAATTCGCCGTGCCGAAGCCGGCGAAGAGCCAATAGACGATGAGCGCGGCGAGTGCCAGTCCTGTGGCTATGGCCTCGCGCCTTACCTGGTGGTACTTCTCTTTTGTTGTCATTGTATGATTTTCCTTTCTCCTTGAATGTATCAGCGGGAATCCCCGTCTGATCGGCGTCTGCCAGAAACAGCAAACAGGAGCCGCCTGCAGCGCGAAGACGCTTTTTGCGAAACTTCGCGGCATACAGCCGACCCCTGTTATTTCTCCATGTGACTCTTGTTTTCCTGCTCAATGCACGGGTACGCTTTCGGTGCACTCTGCATGCTCGCCGGCAGCCATCGGATTCTCGGTGCATTCCGTCTTCTCGCTGTCGAGCAGCGAGCCTGCCGCGCCCTTCGACCTCTCGCCATCGGGCGACGGGCTTTCCATCTGCTCGATGCGCACGCAGTTGCGCCCTTCCTGCTTCGCCCGATAGAGCGCATCGTCCGCACGCTTCAAGAGCGCCTCCATCGTGTCCTTCTGCACGCCATGCCAGCGCGAAACGCCGATGCTGCACTGGATGGGACGGTAGTTGCAGATCGGCGCCTGTGCGATCCGCTCGCGCAGATGATTGGCGAAGGTTTCCGCCTCTTTCAGTGAATAGTGCAGGCAGAGAATGACGAATTCCTCACCGCCCCAGCGAACCAGAAGGTGACGACGGTCGAGCGAAGTGTGCAGAACCCCGGCAAAGGAGCGCAGCACATGATCCCCCTCATCGTGTCCATAGTCGTCATTCACGCGCTTAAAAAAGTCGATGTCGAGGATCATGAACGCGAGATGTCCGTCTGTATTCTGCGCCACCTTCACCCATTCGGGGAACGTATCGTTGAACTTGTAGCGGTTGAAGCAGCGCGTCAAGGGATCGATCTGCGCTTTTTCCTTCGCCTCGACAATTTCATTCTCCAGAGACTTCTGCACCGCTTCGCTGCGCACCTCGTCGCGAATGCGCATGCGAATCGTGCTCAGGACGAAGACGACGAAGGACAGCAGCGCGAAAGGCGTGATGTACGTGTCCCACGCAAACAGATGGTACTGAAACCAAAGTCCGTCGAAAAGCCCGAGCGGCGCAATCGCGAGGAGCGGCACGAGCGCCGTGCGGCAGTATTCGTTGCCGCGCTTCGCCTCGCGCCAGAGCAAGAGGCTCGCCCACGGCGTAAAGATGGCCGCCAGCGGATAGTAAAAGTTCATGCAGGTGAAGAAACTGCCGCGTGCGACGAAGACCTCGCCGAGAGCAGAAGCAACTAGAAGGATCACGAAGGGTACGGACAAAAGGCGCATCGTGCGGCGCTGCGCGGCGGGCAGGAAGCCCGCGAGAAACTGAAAAGCCAGGATCGCTATGCCATACACTGTCGTAAGCTGCACGAACCACCAGAAACGCGGCGAATCGAAAAGGAAATACCTCGCGTTCATCACGCTGACCATCCAGATGCCGTAGACGAGGAAGAACAGCAACAGAAAGACGTAGGCGCCTCGGTTGCGGCGCAGGGTGCAGCTGTAGATGGCGACGATCGCCCCCATCATGAAGATCAAAGAAAGTCCGAAGACGAAGGGCAGATCGGCGAAGAAAAGCTCCGCCACGCTCGCACGCATGTCTCGCAGACACAGGTGATCGAAGCGGCCGAGATCGACCGTGCTGAAAGAATGCATTCCGACGGTCAGTGTCTTCCCCTCATAGCCTTCCGGCAGAGGAACGAGATGCCAGCGCGTGCCGTAGCTGTAGTCACCGTCCTCCATCGAACCGTATTCGTAAAGGAGCTTGCCATCGAGCCACAGACGAACCGACTGGTTCGTCGTCTTGAAGAACAAACCCGTGCCGCTATGCCCCTCTTCGGGCAGACTCGTTGTCAGATAGACATAGCGCGTCTCGCTCGAAAGGAGCGGCTGTGCGGGATAAGTCACACACTGCCATCCTTCGGCACCATTCTGCGCCTCCTGCAGAAGTTCCTGCATTTCTCCCTCGTCCGGAAGGTTCGCGCTCTGCCAATAGTGCAGTTCCGTAGGCTCAGCTTCCTCTTTAGCAGAATGCTGCAGGGAAAAGCCTGCCATCTCATGGGAATCCAAGGAAAGTCCATGCGCGGCGACTGCAGGCAAGGCCTTCGGCAGGGAGGCGGCGAGGACGAAGAGAACAGCTGCGAGCGCAAGAATGCGCAGAAAGTCATGCGCCGCTCTGCGCCCTCTTTTCCCCAACATTGCCATGCACCGCCCTCTCACTGCCGACTACGAAAGCCTTCCGTCCGTCATTCCTGCAAGACACAAGACCCTTTTGCCATAATATATCACATATTAGTACAAAAGTCCAGAGTTGGAGATCGTATTTTTTCTTTTCAAGTCTCCCGCTTCACTCGATAGACAGTGACGTACATGACGGGCAGCACGAGCAGCGTCAATACCGTCGCCACGGAAAGCCCGCTCGCTATCGCCACCGCCATCGGTCCCCAGAAAGAACTCGTCATCAGCGGAATCATGCCGAGGATCGCAGCAGCAGCCGTCAGCATGATGGGACGAAAGCGCAGAACAGCCGAGTCGATGACCGCCTGCCACGGCGACTCGCCCGCCTTGATATGCTTCTGAATCTGGTCGATGAGGATGACCGAGTTGCGGATAATCATGCCCGAGAGCGCGAGGATGCCGAGGTCGGCGACGAAGCCGATCGGCTCGCCCGTGAGGAACATGCCGCAGGCGACGCCGATGATGCCCAAAGGAGCGGTCAAGAGTGTGATGAGCATGGCACGGCCTTCGCGCACTTGGAAGATCAAGAGCGTCATGATGAGGAAGATCATGGCGGGCACGGGCACGAGAAGATATTTCATAGAATCCTCGCTGTCTGCAAGGCTTCCGTCCGGCTCGATGGCATATCCTGCGGGAAGATTCTCGCGCAGTTCCTTCGTCGCCGCGTACGCTTTTTTCGCCGCATCCGTCGGCGTGCCCGCGATGATGTCGGCGCGTACGGTCACGGCGGGCTTCAAGTCGCGCCGCCAGATGATGCCGTTTTCCGCGTCATAGGAAATCTTCGCCACCTGCGCGAGCGGCACATAGCCTGCCTGCGGCAGGTAGATCGGCAATTCTTCGAGGCGCGAGAGATCGTCCCTCGCCTCCTCCCTGAGCCGCAGCACGATGTCCACCGTGCGGTCGCCCTCGTAGAGTTCCGCCGCTTTCACTCCCGCCAGTTCCGTGTAGAGCATCTGCTGCACCATCTGCGTCGAAAGTCCGAGCGCCTTGAGCTTGTCTTGATCGAGCGCGAGGTGCAGAACCTTGCTCTTTTCCTGCCAGTCGAGGTTCACGTCGCGCGTGTTCGCATCGCTCGCCACGAGGTCGGCAACCTCATTGGCAAGCAACATGACTTTTTCCTTGTCTTCTCCCTCGACGCGCAGCATGATGGGGTACGCTGCAGGCGGCCCCGTCTGGATGAACTTGAGATTTGCACGCACGTTCGGGAAGTTTTCGGAAAGCTCCGTGCGGATCTTCGCCGTCAAATCCTCGCGTGACTCCTTGTCGTTCGCGACGATGACGAACTGCGCATAATTGTCCGCAGCCAAGACGGGTTCAAAGGTCAGCACGAAGCGCGGCGCACCTTCGCCCACATAGACGGAATAGTTCCTGTACTCGTCCGCAAGGCCGTCGAGGAAAGCAGCAAAGCGCTTCGCCTCGCCGTCCGTGTTCTTCATAGAAGAGCCTTCGGCAAGGTGCATCTCGACGATGATCTCCGGCCGCAAAGACGGCGGGAAGAAGTCCTGCCGGCAAGCGCCCAAAAGCGCGATGGATCCAGCGAAGACGAGCGCCGTCACGCCGAGCACGAGACGGCGATGTGCTAAAAATGCCTCCAGCACGCGGCGAAACACGCGATAGAATCGGCCTTGATGGAGCAAGGCTTCGCCCTTTTCATCGCGCTTCGGCTCAATGCGGATGATGTGATAGCCGAGGAGCGGGGCGACCATGACGGAGACGATCCAAGAGAGCAGCAGCGCGGCGGCAATGACGGGAAAGAGCGAGGCGCAGAACTCCGCCGCCATGCCCTTCGAGAAAGCGACGGGGATGAAGCCCGCGCATGTGATGAGCGTACCCGTCAGCATGGGCAGAGCTGTCGCACGGAAGGCGTGCGAGGCGGCGCTGAAGCGGTCAAGCCCCTCTTCAAGCTTGACGCTCATCATCTCGACGGCGATGATCTCATCGTCAACCAGAAGCCCAAGGGAGATGATGAGCGCGCCCAAAGACACCTTCTGCAGGTCGATGCCCGCACCGTACATGAAGAGGAAGACGCCCGTCAGTACGAGCGGGATGCAGCAGGCGACGACGAACCCCGTGCGAAGGCCGAGCGTCAGAAAGCTCACGGCGAGCACGATGATGACGGCTTCTCTGAGCGTGTCGACGAAATCATCGATGGATTCTGCGACGACCTGCGGCTGGTCGGAGACCTGATGGATTTCCAAGCCGAGCGGCAGATCGTCCTTGAGCGCGGCGATTTTCTTCTGCAAATCCTTGCCGAGCGTCAGGATGTTGCCGCCCGGGCGCATGGAAACGGCGATGCCCACGGCAGGCTCGCCATTGAAGTACATCTTCGGCTCGGCCGGCTCGGCGTAGCGGCGCGTGACGCTCGCGACGTCGCCGAGTCGGAAGGTGCGCCCGCCGGCGGCGATCGGCAGGGCGCGGATCGCCTCGAGGTCGTCGAAAGCGCCCGAGACGCGCACGTAGACGTTGTCCGTCTGCGTCTCAATCATGCCCGCCGGCGTCATCTCTTCCTGCGTACGGATGGCAGAAAGAATCGCGTCGGGCGGTATGCCAAGCTCCGCGAGACGCTCGCGCGCGGCCTCGACGTAAATCTTCTCCGGCTGCACGCCGATCAATTCGACCTTCTGCACATTTTCGACCGCAAGCAGGGCGCGGCGCGTCTTTTCCGCCTGCTCGCGCATCTCCTCGTAGGACCAGCCGTCGCCCGTCACGGCGTAGACCGAGCCGAATACATCGTCGAAGCGGTCATTGTAGAAAGGGCCGTAAACGCCTGTGGGCAGGCTGCGCTTCTCATCCTCGCAAAGATTGCGTGCGTCGCGCCACGTCGGACGAATATCCTCCTTCGCCACATCGTCGTCCAGCGTCACATAGATGACCGCCTGTCCCTCGCGCGAATAGCTCTTGAGCTCCTTGAGTCCCGGCACATCCTGCAGCTTCTTCTCCAGCTTGTCCGTGACCTGCTCTTCCATCTGCTGCGCCGTCGCACCCGGCCAGGCGACGGATACGACCATCTGGCGAATCGTAAAGTCAGGATCTTCCATCCTGCCGAGCTTGCCGTAGGAAAAAATGCCGCCGATAAAGACGACGAGAATAAAATACCAGACGAGACCCTTGTGCTTGAGAGAGATTTCCGTAAGATTCCTCATGGCGCATCCCCCGTCCGCACTTCGTCGCCCTCGCGCAGTTTGTGGACGCCCGCCGTCACGACGAGAGCGCCGTCGGGAAGTCCCCGGACGAGCACGTCGTTGCCGTCATAGCCGTCGACCGCAACTTCCTGCAGGGACACCTTGTTGTCCGCGCCGACAAGCCAGACCGAAGGCGTGCCGCCCGTCTGGTAGATGGCGGCGAGCGGCAGGCGCACGGCTGCCGTCGGCATCCGTCCCACAGCCACATTCGCCGTCATGCCGAGCGCCATGCCAGCCGGCGGTGCGGGCACAGAGACGCGCACGCGGTAGGTGCGCGAGACGGCGTCCGCCATCGGCGCGACCTCGCGCACCGTGCCGGAAACGACGCCTGCGCCGAGCGCCCAGAAGGAGACGGCGACTTCCTTGCCCGGCGGCACATCGGCGAGACGATCTTCGGGCACAGCGATCTCGACCTCAAGATCGCCCGACTCGACGAGTGTCACGACCGTCTGTCCTGCGGCGACAACCTGTCCCGCCTCTGCCGCCACGGCAGAAATCACGCCGGGCGCATCGGCAAGAAGCTCCGTATAGGAAACGGCATTGTGCCCCTCTGCCGCTTGGGCGATCGCCTGCCGATAGCTCGCCGCCGCCGCCCCATAGGCAGTCTCGTACTGGTCGAGCACGGCGGCGGGCACGGCCTCGGCCGCGT
This sequence comes from Selenomonas sp. CM52, assembly GCF_000292955.1. Taxonomy (NCBI): domain Bacteria; kingdom Bacillati; phylum Bacillota; class Negativicutes; order Selenomonadales; family Selenomonadaceae; genus Selenomonas; species Selenomonas sp. CM52. The sequence goes on along the minus strand of NZ_ALNM01000006.1, from coordinate 10,977 downwards.
AAAGCTCGCGGTAGCGCGCCGCATTTGCCGCCGCGAGGTCGAGCTGCGCCTTCGCTGCATCGACTGCGGCGTCGGCCTGCCTCGACCTCTGCACGATGTCGGAGGCGTCGAGGCGCAGGAGCGGCGCTCCCGCTTCCACGCGGTCGCCGACGTTGACCGCACGCGCGATGACGCGGCCGCCTACCTGGAACGCCAGATTCTTCTCGTAACGGCCGCGCACACTGCCCGCATAGTTGACCGCGTGCGCCGCCTCATTCGTCTCGACGCGCTCGGTGCGCACCAACGGCGGCTTCGCCTTCTCGGGCGGCGCATCGCCGCAGCCTGCGGCACTGACGAGCAGCCCCGCCAAAAGGAGCGCCAGAATACTGCGTGCCCCATATCTCACATCGTTTCCCCCTCTCCGCTTCCTGCGGGTTTCACCGCGCCGTCTTCCCAATGAGCTCTCGAAAATCCGCCTTCGACGAGCGTTCCGCCAAAATCTGGAAGTTACGCTCCACACAGGAGACATCCTGCGGCGACAACGGATCGATCAGATAATTAACCCACGAATTCATCACGGACAGCAGGAACGGATGCTGCATGCGTCCGTACTCCGTCAGACGGATGCGCTTGATGCGGCGATCCTCCGCGTCCTTCTCGCGACAGATGAAGCCCTTCTGTTCCAAGAGCTTGAGCGTGCGCGCCACGGCGGACTTGTCCGTCTGCAGAGCACGCGACAAATCCTCCTGACTCGCCCCCTCGCAGTCAAAAAGGCGCAGAAGCAGGACGTACTCCGAATACGTAAGCTGCAAAGGACGACATGCTTCCAACACATAGCTGCGCGAACGTCCGTCCAAAATGGAAAAACAACGCGCCACCTGCAAATTATCCATCAAGATCCCCCTCTCATACACGATCAAATGCAACAGCAGCAATCTCACATCCATGACGTACAGATTTTCTCTTAGTTGATTATATCAACATTTTCTTTATATTTCAACAAATTGGTGTACTATATATCCAAACGCCATCTTTCCATGCTATAATACAATTGGTGCTACGAAAACGGTAGGCGGTCGATTCTTAGCCCCTGAGAGGCGGTCAACGTCAGCCAATCGCGCTTCGCCTTCGGCTCACGCTCTTGGGACGTTTTCGCATACGCGCCGTTTGCCAATCAGCTACGCCTGCGAGCTTGCTTCTTGGACGGCTCAGCAGGGGCGTTGCTTATGGATCTGTACGATTTTTTATCGTTGGTTTTCCTCGTAACGATCTGCATCGTTGCGTTAAAAGCAAAATAAGAATTCCCCGCCTCAGGCTCACAACTTAGGCGGGGAATTCTTCTCTCAACCAAGAGTAGGGGCTGACCGTTTACCAGTAGCACCTCTTCTCTTTTTATTATACGACACGATACGATACACGTCAAACCATTTGGCGCAACCCACCTCACGAACCTCCGCCATCTCACAGCCCCACGTTTCCCAGTTCCACCGTACCGCGGCAGGAAATGAGCACCTCGCCTTCGAGCAAAAGCCGTGTGCCGCGCTCAACGAAGAGCGTGCCACCCGGCTGCTCGACGGCGATTCGCGTGCCCTCCGCCGCGTCTCCCAAAGCGAGCGCAAGCGCCAAGCTTCCCGAACCACAGGCACGCTCAAAGACGCGGCTTTTAGCGCTCGGCACAGCGACGTAGGGACGGATGCGAAAGTAATCGCGTCCCAAGCGCTCGAACGGCACGACTCCGTAAGCATCGGCGTCCGTCTCGCACATCAGACGGGCAAGCATCTCGTCGTAATCCGCCGCCGAAAGGTCTGCGGCTTCGACGACGAGATGCACGATGCCTGGAAGCGATACACATATCGCCGCGCCCCCAAACGAAAATCCGTCAAGAGAAATACGCCGCACCTCATGCGCCTGCGGCATCTCGGCACGCGCCAGCCAGCGTCCCGAGCCGAGCGGATGCGCCTCTGCCCGAAGCGGTTCGGGTGCACCCGAGCACTCGACAAAAAAGGGGGACTCAGCACCTTCAGATGCCGCCAGAGCCGCCGCTGAAAGCGTCGCATTGCCGCAGAACTCGCCGCCCGACATCTCAATGCGAAAAAGCGCCTCCTCGGAATGCGGCGCAACGAGGAAACCCGCCTGCTCCGCCGCCAGATGATCGTAATCCATCGCCTCAGCGAGGAGCGCGGCACGCGCCTCCGGTGCAGCTTCCCCGCGCAAAAATACCGTCGTATTTCCCAGCGGACTCAGCTTGATGAAATCCAGCTCCATAAACTATATCTCCTACGAGAAATGCGCCTTTTGCTTGCTGTTTCCACAGCGCAGGCAAAAAGCGCACAACACCATCGACAACGAATTCACAAAAGCTGATGCATCTTTCCAAGATTCTCAATCTTGTCCAACGGCCATTGCGAGACTTCAGAAATATCCTGCAATGACCATTTTTTCTTCTTCAGCATGTTGAGCACGATCTCCGTCACACCCTTTTCCATGCCCTTTTCCATGCCCTTTTCCATGCCGATCTCTTGTGCTTCCTGAAGTTGGACACGCTTTGCCAGTTCAGGATTCCACTTGAAGCTCACCATGTCAAAAACCTCCTCCATCTCACGCTCAAGAAAATATTCTGCCAAAAAGTCCTGCTCGATACAATAGCGGATCGCCTGCTTGACAGCGCTCTCGAGACTCACTCCTGCCGCCGTCTTTCGACGTACCTGCGCCACGAATGCACTGTACCCTTTGAGAGTACGACTCCTCTCAAGAATCACGCTGCCAGGAGTCTCGTTGATATTATACACCTTGACGCAAAGCTCCAACGAGGAGCACTCTCCCTCAAAAGCTTCCGACAGACGCATTTCCCATTCATCTGGCGCTGGGTCAAGACCATTGTAGAATACATAGAAGCACGGTGCCGGCAACCGAAAACGTCGCGTTCGGTACGGCGCATCCTTCGGCACCTGCTTCCGATAGAGCTTCGCCATATACCAAAACATACGCAAGGGCATGTTCTCGTTCAAAGTGCTCTGATGCTCCATTAGGATAATCTGCCGCTTTCCCGCCAAGAAGCTTACATCATTCTTCTCGTCATTGAAGAATGTCCCCTGCAGCGTCATGAGCCGTATTTCCTGCAAGGCAACATCTCGCCCAAAAAGCCCGCTATATACATCCTGCAAATAATCTCTGCGGCGAAATATATCGCAAAAAAGCGAATCCTTGTACGTTCTCTTCACCCGCGCCATACAGCTCTCTCCATGTCAAAAAATATCCTTTCTTTATTCTATATTTTATCACGAGATCTGTACTCGCTCAATAAAAAAACACGAAATACAGCAAGGCTGTGCACAAGCCCCAAGCTCGCGCACAGCCTTCAAAACTACAACTTCGTGATGTCCTTGCCGAACCACTTCTCCGAGATCTTCGCCATCGTACCGTCGGCGCGCATCTCGTCGAGAACCTTCTGCATCTTCTCCTTGAGCGCCGTATCATCCTTGCGATAAGCGACGCCGAACTGCGTCACGGGACCAACGTGACCGTCGAGCGCGGCGATCTTGTCGGGGTGCTTCGACATGTAGAAGCGGCCGATGATCTCGTCGCAGACGATCGCGTCGACGCGGCCGTTCTCGAGATCCATGAACGCCGACAAATAATCCGCGTACTTCTTGACGTCCTTGTAGCCCGTAACATCTTTGTGACCATCCACATAGTCCTCTGCCGTACCCGAGGCGCTCTGCGTCGCGACGATCTTGTTCTTGAGGTCGTCTTCCTTCGTGATCGAAGCGTCGTCCGCACGCTTGAAGATCACCTGCTGATCGTTCATGTACGGCTCGGAAAAGAGCAGATTCTTCTTGCGCTCCTCCGTGATTTCCAAGCCATTCCACAGCGCGTCGATGCGACCACTCTGAATCTCAGCCTCCTTGCTTGCCCAGTCGATGCCCTTGAACTCGACCTCCGTGCCGAGGCGCTTCGCCGCCTCTTTCGCCAATTCCACGTCGAAGCCCGTGATCTCGTTCTTCTCGTCGAGGAAGCCCATCGGCGGGAAGTTGTCGTCCAGACCGATGACGATCTTCTTCGGCGCGTCGTTTGCCGCCTTCTGTCCACCACAGCCTGCCATGAAACCTGCCGCGAGCATGAGGGACAAACAGATGAATAAAATTTTCTTCAAAATAAAGCACTCCTTTTCTTCGTTAAAGTATTATCATAGTGATATTATACATGGACAAAGAGAATTTGCCAAGGGGGAATCTCGTCATAATTTTCGGCTCTTTGATGCACAAAAACGCCGCGAAGGAGCACAATTTCCTGCTCCTTCGCGGCGTTTCCTAGGCTTCTGCCTAGAAAAGCACGGATAAATCCAGTGCTTTCTTACATACTCTTCGTCAATTTCTCAATGTCGCCCGATACTTCCTTCGCCTGTACCACAGACGTATGGATTTCCTTCATCCCCTCCGCTTGCCTTTCAATCAAGAGGTTGATCGTCTTGATCTTCTCCTCGATATTGGCCGAGGCCTTCTCCATCGAGCCAAGCGCCTCGACAATCTTGCCGACAGCCTCCTGACTACTGTCAGCAAGCTTTCGCACCTCTTCAGCGACGACGGAGAAGCCCCTGCCCGCATCACCCGCGCGTGCCGCCTCGATCGAGGCGTTGAGCGCGAGGAGGTTCGTCTGCTTCGAGATGTTCATGATGAGCTCCGTCATCTTCAGCGTGTTCTCCGTCTGCGTGCGCGTATCCTCTGCCGCCCGCGTGATTTCCTCCTGTACGCCGGTGATCTCGGTCGTGCGCTCCGCCGTCTCGTTCACGCGCGTCGTGATCGTCTCGATTGAGTGATAAAGCCCTTCCATCCTTGAGCCGAATTCCTTGTAGAACTGTTCCTTGCCAGTCTTCAGCAACGTGATGTCCTCGATAGCTCCGGCGACCAGAACGGGCGTGCCGTCGGGCTTTCGGATCGTCTTGCCCACGGCGTGAAACCACAGGTATTCGCCCGTCTTCGTCTTCAAGCGATACTCAAGGTCGAACGGCGTCCTGCCGCTGCGATCCATGATATGCGCTTGGAACGCCTGCAAGGTACGCTCCTTGTCCTCAGGATGCAGGCGATCGGCCCACGAATTCAGCTTGTTCGGGAAGTCCGTCGTATTGGAGAAGCCCAGGAGGTGGCGGAAACGATCCGACCACCAGAACTCATTGTTCGGATTCGTCGGATCGTCGCCGACGACCTTCATGTTCCACGAGCCTTCCGCCAGGATGCTGTCGATCGCCTCGTAGCGCTTCAAAGTGTAGTCGAGATATTCCTTGTTCTTGACCTCCTCGTCGATGTCGACGAAGACGCCGATGATCTCCTCCGGATGTCCGTTCTGATTGCGCACGACGTTGCCCGACGCATGAAACCACTTGTAACTGCCGTCGTGCACCTTCATGCGGTAGTCGACATCGTAGGGCGTATTGCCGCTCAGATCCTTGATGCACTGCGTGAAGGCGGAGAGCGTTCCGTCCACATCGTCGGGATGCAGGCGCGAACTCCAAGATTCCACCGTATTGGGGAAGTCGTTCTCGTCACGGAAGCCGACCATGCGGCGGAACTCGTCGGACCAGATGGCATAGGCGATGCTGAAGTCCGCATTGATCTTCATGTACCAAAGCCCCGAATGGACGGCATCATTGACCGTGCGGATGCGGAACTTCTGGTACTCGATCTCCTCGTTCACCTTGTCGATGAGCGCATTGAACGCGTCCGCCCACGGCTCGCGCGAATCTGCCTTGGAGAAAAGCTGATTCTTCTCATGCCCCTGTGCAACCCTCTGAATGGCTGCCGCCAGATTCTGCCCGTCATTCGGAGCGGCTGCAGCCTTTTTCATGCCAAACATCAAAATCTCCTCCAATGATACTATTCACCGATCATACCTTCTCTATAAGTACTAGAATATAGCGTTTAACAGAAATTGTCAACTATACGCTTTGTCCTGATTTTCATAGAGCTATGGCATTTCTTTCTGTAAACATGTATAATATTTATATTGCGTCAATATTTTCTACATGAATCCATCCGGAATCTTCATCAAGAACTGTTCGGCGACGCGGCTTCAGATGCGTTTCCCACACAGAAGAAAGGCGGAATCCTCATGCACATTTCCAAAAAGTTCAAGGCGCTCATCCTCGGCGCTTCTCTTCTCACAGCGAGCCTCGGTTTCGTAGGCTGCGGCCAAAGCGCTGACACAAAGGACGTGAAGATCGGCGTCGTGCAGCTCGTCGAGCACAATGCGCTCGATGCGGCGAACAAGGGATTCGCCGACGGACTCAAGGAGCGCGGCTTCGAGGAAGGAAAGAACATCTCCATCGACCGCCAGAACGCGCAGGCCGATCAATCGAATCTGCAGAACATCGCGCAGCGCTTCGTCAACGCGAAGATGAATCTCGTCTGTGCGATCGCGACACCCGCCGCACAGAGCATGGCGAACGCGACGCACGACATTCCCATCGTCGGCACGGCGATCACGGACTACGTCGGTGCGAAGCTCGCCGCTTCGAACGAGAAGCCCGGCGGCAATGTCACGGGAACGAGCGACATGAGCCCCATCAAGGAGCAGGTCGACCTCATGCTGAAGATCTGCCCCGAGGTCAAGACCATCGGCATCATCTACTGCTCAAGCGAGGTCAACTCCGAAGTGCAGGCGAAGGCGATTGCCGAGTATGCCGAGAGCCGTGGGCTGAAGGTGCGCACGGCGACGATCTCGACCGTCAATGACATCCAGCAGGCGGCGAACAGCCTCGTCGGCGATGTCGACGCCTTCTTCGAGCCGACGGACAACATCATGGCCTCCGCCGTCCCGACACTTCTTTCCATCACGAATCCGGCGAAGAAGCCCGTGTTCTGCAGCGAGGACAACTGGGTCAAGGCGGGGGCGCTTGCGACCTACGGCATCGACTACTACAAGCTCGGCGTGCAGACGGGTCACATGGCCGCCGACATCCTCGAAGGCAAGAAGAAGCCCGCTGACATGCCGATCGAGATGGCGAAGGAACTCAAAGTCAGCATCAACAAGAAGAACGCGGAAACGCTCGGCATCCAGATTCCTGCCGACATCTTGAAGGATGCGCAGATTTTCGAATAATTGCAGCTCCTGTCCCCGATCAAAACCAAGAAACAGCCGCAAGCAATTCCTTGCGGCTGCTTTTTCAAAAAGGAGAATCTCTCTCTATGGACCTCATCATACCAACGATTTCCCAAGGGCTCCTTTGGGCACTCCTCGCCATCGGCGTCTACCTGACCTTCCGCGTCCTCGACATCGCTGACCTCACCGTCGAGGGCAGCTTCCCTCTGGGCGCGGCGACGGCAGCGAACCTCCTTGCCGCCGGCGTCACACCGCTTCTCGCCATCTTCGCGGCCTTCGTCGCGGGCATGATCTCAGGCGTCATCACGGGACTTCTGACGACGAAGCTCAAGATCCCCGCGCTTCTCGCCGGCATCCTCACGATGATCGCGCTCTACTCCGTGAATCTTCGCATCATGGGCAAGGCGAACCTGCCGCTCCTCAATACAGAGACGATTTTCACGCAGGCGCAGAGCTTCGGCCTCACGCGCGAAGTCGCCGTGCTCGCCATGGGCTTTCTCATCGTCGTCGTCATCAGCGTCGCGTGCTACTACTTCTTCAGTACTGAACTCGGCGCGGCGATTCGTGCGACGGGAGACAATCCCCACATGATCCGTGCGAACGGCGTCAATACCGACATGACGATCATCCTCGGCCTCCTGCTCTCAAACGGTCTTGTTGCCATCTCGGGAGCGCTCGTCGCGCAGTCGAACGGCTTTGCGGACGTCGGCATGGGCGTCGGCACGATCGTCATCGGTCTCGCCTCCGTCATCATCGGCGAGGTGCTCTTCGGCACGCGCAGCTTCAAAAACTGCCTTCTCTCCGTCATCGGCGGCTCCATCGTCTACCGCGCCGTCATCGCCATCGTCCTCGAACTCGGCATGCCGCCCAACGACCTCAAGCTCTTCACGGCGGCGCTCGTCGCGCTCGCGCTGTCCCTGCCGCTCATCCAGGCGCGCATCCGCCGCGCGAAAGGAGGCTCTCGCTGATGCTCAAACTTCAAAACATCGCCAAGACCTTCAATCCCGGCACAATCACAGAAAAGTACGCGCTCCGAGGCGTCACGCTGCACCTTTCGCCCGGCGACTTCGTGACTGTCATCGGCGGCAACGGCGCGGGCAAATCGACGCTGATGAACTCCATCGCCGGCACCTTCCGCGTCGACGCGGGCAACATCGTCATCGCGGGCACAGACATCACGAAATGGCCCGAGCACAAGCGTGCCAAGTACATCGGACGAGTCTTCCAAGACCCCATGATGGGCACGGCAGCGGGCATGATGATCGAAGAGAACCTCGCCATCGCCGCACGCCGCGGCAATGCACCGCGTCTTCGCTGGAGCTTCTCCAAAGCGCAGCGCGAACGCTTCCGCGAGCTTCTGGCGGGACTAGACCTCGGTCTCGAAGATCGTCTCGAATCCAAGGTCGGCCTTCTCTCAGGCGGTCAGCGCCAAGCCCTGACGCTTCTCATGGCAACGATGGCCGAGCCTAAGCTCCTACTCCTCGACGAGCACACGGCGGCACTCGACCCCAAGACGGCGGAAAAAGTTCTCGACATCACGAAATCCATCGTAGAAAAGCGCAAGCTCACGACGCTCATGATCACGCACAACATGAAGGACGCCCTTCGCCTCGGCAACCGCCTCATCATGATGCACGAAGGAAACATCCTCGTCGACGTCAAAGGCGAAGAAAAATCGCGCCTGACCGTGCGCGACCTGCTCGCGCTCTTTGAAAAGGCTGCGGGCAACGAAATGACGAATGACAGTCTGTTGCTGTCATGAAATAAAAGAAGCATCGCTCGATTCAACACCGACGCGATGCTTCTTTTATTTCACCATCGTTTCAATTTCCGCACTGTGCACTCCGCCCTTGCTCACTTCGCACCATGTTCCTTCTTCCAGCGCTTGATATCGGCGAGTCGCGCCTTGAAACGTCCCTCAAGCCCTTCCTCCGTCGGCTCGTAGTAGACGCTTCCCAGAAGATCATCGGGCAGGCACTGCATGTTCGTGAGTTTGTCCTTCGTGTTGTGCGCGTACTGATAGCCCTTGCCGTAGCCCTCGTCCTTCATGAGTCGCGTCACGGCGTTCCGTATGACGAGCGGCACAGGCTCGGCGAGACGCTTCGTCGCATCGGCCTTTGCCTTCAAATAGGCGACTTCCATCGCATTCGATTTCGGCGCGAGCGCCATGTAAACGGCGGCCTCCGTCAGATGAACCGAGCACTCGGGCATGCCGATGAAATGGCACGCTTGATACGCCGCGACGGCAAGCTCCAAAGCGCGCGGATCGGCAAGTCCCACATCCTCGCTCGCAAAGCGCACGATGCGCCGCGCGATATAGAGAGGATCTTCGCCCGCTTCCAACATGCGCGCGAGCCAGTAAACCGAAGCGTCGGCATCGGAGTTTCGCATCGACTTGTGAAGCGCCGAAATCAGATTATAATGCTCCTCTCCCTTCTTGTCATAGAGCAGCGATTTCTTCTCCAAACACTGCTCCACCGTTTCGCGCGTGACACGGATCGCATCCTTTTCCACCTCGCCGTTCAAAACGACGATCTCCAAGGTAGAAAGAGCCGTTCGCGCATCACCGTTGGCGAACACGGCCAAAGCTTCCAGAAGATCATCCGCTATTTCCACCTTCTGCTCGCCGAAGCCCTCGGGCGCGGCGAGCGCACGGCGCAGAAGCCCCAAGATGTCCTCCTTCTGCAAGGCCTTGAGCACAAAGACGCGGCAGCGCGACAGAAGAGCGCTGTTGATTTCGAACGACGGGTTCTCCGTCGTCGCGCCGATGAGGATGATGCTTCCCCTCTCCACAAACGGCAGGAAGGCGTCCTGCTGCGCCTTGTTGAAGCGATGGATCTCATCGACGAAAAGAATCGTGCGCTCACCGTACGCCGTGTTCTTCTCCGCCTCCTGCATGACCGTGCGAATCTCCTTGATGCCGCTCGTCACGGCGGAAAAGTCGATGAAACGAGCCTTCGTCTCCCGCGCAATGATGCGTGCGAGCGTCGTCTTGCCGACGCCCGGCGGTCCCCAGAAGATCATCGAGAAGATCTTGTCCTCGGCGATGAGCTTCCTGAGCATCTTTCCCTTGCCCACGAGGTGCTGCTGCCCCACATAATCCGCAAGCCGCTTGGGACGCATACGCGCCGCCAGCGGCAAATCGACCTCGCGCCGAAAAAGTGACTCCTGTTCCATTTCCATCCTCCACACCTCATTTCTTTCCATTATAGCAGATATAGCTATGGGTCAAAAGACGCGCTTAAGACAAACCTCCCAACCTACGATATACTTTAGAAGAGAATTACTATGCAAAAAATGGAGTGAGCCTTATGTACCGCTTCTTGGAAAATTTTGAAACAGGAATCCCCTTTATCGACAACGGACACCGCCGCCTCCTAGAGGATATGGAAGAAGCGCGCGAAGCACTCGCCGCTGGTCATGAGGACGATTACCACCGCTTGAGCGGTCAACTCCTAGCGACGATGAACGATCATATCGTCAAACAGCACGTCTACGAAGAAGAAATCATGGCCATGTCGCGCGATGACGAGCTTGCAGATCAGAAGGAGGCGCACGCACATTTTCGCGAAGTCATCGACCAGCACAAATCCTCGATGAACTTCCAGAACGACCACGAGGAGCTTACGAGTCTCCTGCACTTCCTCAACGAATGGTTTCTGCAGCACATTTTATCGAGCGACATGCTGATCGGCAGCGCACTGAAGAAGGCAAAGGCCGCCGCCGTCGAGGCGAAGGCACGGGCGGCAAAGGAAGCGCGGGCAGCGGAAACGGCACACGCCGAAGAAGCCGCCAAGGCACGAGAAGCGGCACATACAAGTAAGGAAATCAAGGAAGAGCACGCGTCCTCCGTCGAAAAGAAGGCGAAAACGACCATCGAGGCAAAAGCGCCGGCAGCCCAGC
>NZ_ALNM01000005.1:0-2002 GCF_000292955.1 Selenomonas sp. CM52 | reverse complement strand
AAACTCCTCATTGCCGATTCGATCTATTGAGGGTTGACACGAACGTGCAGAAGCGCAGTTCTACCTGCATAAAACGAACTGCTGGGAATGGGAGGATGGATGACGGACTTAATTGCGGACGTAATGTTCCAGGAATCACGCGTCAGACCAATGCACTCTCATTCTACAGCTTAGGTAATGAGGTAGACAAGGAGCGGTCGCGTACCGCTTCCCTGATCTATAAATCTATTGTAATAGGAACCACTGATAAATTCAGCCACCCATCTTCACACATCTGCGCTGTCCTCTCGTCGTCGACAAATCCTCGACGTAGCACTGCTACGCCTGTGGTTTGTCTCCTCGATAGATACAGCGCATCTGTGCAAATCTGGGCGACCTCATTTTATCAGCGCTTCCCTTAGCCTTTCACGCTAAACTTTCGCATACGGTCTGTTATCCACAAAGAAAACACTTGTTTTCCACAGTTATCCACAGATTTTTGGGGATAAGCCCGGCACGGCTTGCCATGCCAAAGCTTTTCCTGCTCGACTTATCCACATGCTAGAGGAGGAGAGATTTTGTCCTTTTTTATGAAACTTCAGGAGCTGACATGGCATGAGATGACCGATTTCCTGCTCATGCCTGCGTGCATCATGCTCGCGGCGCTGACGGTCGGCATATTCCTCAACAAGCTCATTGACCGACAGATTCGCGAGAGGGTCACGGTCGGCGAGGATACGGCTTGGTCGATCTTCATCCATGCGCTTCGCGGCGTGCCCGTCTCGTGGTGCATGGGCGTCGGCGTCTACTGGTCGATCAAGACCATCGACGTCTTCCCGACGATCGCGCAGTTCCTCTCCTACATCCTCTTCGGTATCATCGTCTTCACGCTGACGCGCGTCGCTTCGCGCACGATCACGGGATTCATCGAGATGAAGACGCGCACGAGCGGCGCGGCTCTGCCAAAGACGACGCTCCTGTCCTCCATTCTTTCCGGCGTCATCTATGCCATGGGCGTGCTCGTCGTCCTGCAGTATGCGGGCATCTCCGTCGCGCCGATCCTCACGGCGATGGGCGTCGGCGGCGCGGCGCTCGCCCTCGGTATGCAGGAGACGCTGTCGAACATCTTCTCGGGGCTGCAGCTCATCCTCTCGCGCCAGATCCGCATCGGCGACTATGTGCGCATGTCGGCAGGCGAGGAAGGCAAGGTCGCCGACATCAACTTCCGCTTCACGACGGTGCAGACCCTGGGCGGCAACACGATCATCGTGCCGAATCAGAAGCTCGCATCGTCCATTCTTACGAACTACGACATGCCCGCGCAGGAAATTTCCGTTGCCATCCCCGTCGGCGTCAGCTACGCGAGCGATCTCGACGAGGTGGAGCGCGTGACCCTTGAGGTGGCGAACGAGGTCATGGCAGCCTTCGATCACGACGTTGAGAGCGATCCCGTCGTGCGCTTCCACACCTTCGGAGACTCTGCCATCGAATTCGACGTCGTGCTGCGCACGAGCAGCTTCGTTAACCAGTTCCTGTTGAAGCATGAGTTCATCAAGGCATTGACACGCCGCTACCGCGAGGAGGGCATCGACATCCCCTTCCCCGTGCGCACAATCGTGCAGGCGAAGGAATAGCTGCCGCCTGTGCATAACTTTTTTGAAAGAATCTTTCTCCGCGCTCAAAAGCCTTGAAAATCTTGCGAAAGCACCCTTTCCCGCCTGTGGATAAAGGGTGCTTTTCTTGTGGATAAACCACAATATGTAGTTTAGTCCCTTGACTGCCCAATCTACATCTTGTATAATCATGCTGAACTGTCCAAGAAGCAAGCGCAAAGCGCGCAGCTGATTGGATAACAGTTCGTATGCGAAAACATCCCAAGAATGCAAGCGCAAAGCGCGTAGCATGATTGGCTGACGTTGACCGCTGCTGAACTGTCCAAGAAGCAAGCGCAAAGCGCGCAGCTGATTGGATAACAGTTCGTATGCGAAAACATCCCAAGAATGCAAGCGCAAAGCGCGTAGCA
>NZ_ALNM01000004.1:0-2222 GCF_000292955.1 Selenomonas sp. CM52 | reverse complement strand
GGTGATAAATTTCTCATCGACGCTGAAGATGTGGATGTCGTGTCGAGATATTGGTGGTATAAAAAAGCGGACAGCGATTATGTTATTGCGGATATTAAAGCGCATGGAAAGCTGATAAAACGATTGCGATTGCATCGTCTGCTTTTGGGTGTTGAGGATGACATTTTCGTGGTAGACCACATAAACCGCAATCCGCTGGATTGCCGCAATAGCAATCTGCGTGTAGCGACGCAGCATCAGAATTGTATCAACAAGGGAATTCGCTCATCCAATACGCTTGGCTACATTGGCGTAAAAAAGCGCAAAAATGGAATGTATGAAGCCAATATTACGCTTGACGGGCAGCAAATAATACTCGGGAAATCACATGATGCAGTCACCTGCGCCCAAATGTACAATGTTGGCGCACAATGCCTATTCAGGCAGTTTGCCGGACAGCTGAATTGCGTTCCTGAACCGCCTTTATGGATCGAATTTCAAGTTTGGAAAAAATGTCGTCCTTACACAGATTTAGCGAATCGAATAACCAATTCGCAGGTTTGTTCATAAGTTATTGCAGGAGGTGTAAATCTTGGACAAAACAACATCTGAAATGAAGCTCGTACCCATCGACAAGCTCGTGCCTTATGCCAACAATGCCCGGACGCACTCGCCGGAGCAGATCAACAAGCTGCGCGGCAGTCTGCGCGAGTTCGGCTTCATCAATCTCGTCATCATCGACAAGGACTACGGCATCCTCGCAGGGCATGGGCGTGTCGCCGCCGCTAAGGCGGAGGGCATGGAAAGCGTGCCGTGCGTCTTTGCCGAACATCTGACTGAAGCACAGAAGAAAGCATACATCCTCGCGGACAACCGTTTCGCACTTGACGCAGGGTGGGATGAGGAAATGCTGCGCGTCGAGATGGAAGCCTTGCAGGGCATGGACTTCGATGTATCTCTCACGGGTTTCGACGAAGCCGAGATTGCCGATTTGCTCTCAACGGACGACGAAGCGCAGGAGGACGATTTTGATGTGGATGCGGAACTGCAGAAACCGTGTGTCGCTCAAGCGGGCGACCTTTGGCATCTCGGAAAGCATCGCGTCCTCTGCGGAGATTCCACTCTGCCGGAGACATATGAGCGTCTGCTCGGCGGCGAGAAAGTCAATCTCGTCTGCACGGACCCGCCGTACATGATCCGTCTCGAAAGCACGTCGGGGAAAATCAAGAACGACGACCTTTCCGACAAGGATGCCTACGAATTTCTCAAGAGTGCCTTCACGGCGTTCCACTCCGCGATGGCGACGGACGCTTCCATCTATGTATTCTACGCAACGGCAAAAGCCCGCACCTTTCATGACGCTTATGAAGATGCGGGCTTTAAAGTTGGCGCGGGACTCGTGTGGAAGAAAGACCGCCTCGTGCTCACGCGCACGGACTGGAAGTACATCCACGAACCCATCATCTGGGGCTGGCGCAAGGACGGCAAGCACAAGTGGTACGGCGACCAGAAGCAGACGACCGTCTTTTCCTTCGACCGCATCAAGGACTCGAAGAAAGACGGCTGCGGTCATCCGTCCTCGAAACCTGTGCCGCTTCTGGCGTATCTCATCAGGCAGTGCACGCAGACGAATGGCATCGTTCTCGATGGCTTCTTAGGCTCGGCATCGACGCTCATCGCCTGTGAGCAGTTGGGGCGCATTTGCTATGGCGTGGAGCTTGAGCCGAAGTTCGTGGACGTGGCGGTGGAAAGATACATCCGGAGCAAAGACGGAGCGACGGAAGATGTGTATTTGGAGCGAGATGGAGAGCGCATTCCGTATGTGAATGTATCGAAATCAAAGGAGGCAGCACAATGAAAGTTTTTCTAAACGCAGGACACGCCCCTAGCGGCAATCCCGACCCAGGAGCGTGCGGATTTGGACTCCGAGAGTGCGATGTGGCAAAGAATGTCGCAGATTTGGTGGTAGGCTATCTCACTGCCGCAGGCGTAGAGGTCGTGGGAAATCTCCAGTCGGACAGTTTGGAGGAAGTCGTCGATGCCTCCAACGAGAGCGAAGCCGACCTTTTCATCTCCATCCACTGCAATGCCTGCAACGGGAATGCGCGAGGCACGGAAGTCTGGTATTACCACCGAAGCGCATACGGAGAAATGCTTGCCGATTGCATTCGCCATCAGATCGTCGATGTGCTCGGCACGGCAGATCGCGGCAGCAAGGGCGCGAAGCCCGGCGTCAACGGCTT